>DASWYX010000354.1:0-7106 GCA_036404755.1 Pseudoduganella sp. | reverse complement strand
CCGGTCGAAGGAACGCGGTGGTCCGCCTCGAACCCTGGCTCTTCCTGCCGCGCGAACACCTGGCGCGTGAGCGTTTCGATCGCGCGCAGCAGCTCCACCTCGTCCGCGCAGACGAGGGACACGGCCTCGCCTTCGGCGCCGGCGCGGCCAGTACGGCCGATGCGGTGCACATAATCCTCCGCCACGGAAGGCAAATCAAAATTGACCACCAGCGGAAGAGACTCGATATCGAGACCGCGCGCGGCAACGTCCGTGGCGACCAGAACCTGCACCTCGCGCGCCTTGAAGCGCTCCAGCGCGCGCAGGCGTGCCGGCTGCGGCTTGTCGCCATGAATCGATTCAGCCGCAATGCCTTCGGACTGCAGCAGCGACACCAGCGCCTCCACGCCCTTGCGCGTCTTGGCAAACACCAGCAAATGGTTCCAGCCAAACTTTTCCATCAGGTGCAGGAACAGATCCGGCTTCGCCTTCTTGTCCGTCGTGTAGACCGACTGCCGCACGGTGCGCGCCGCCGTATTCGGCGCGCTCGCCTGCACGGACAGTGGATCGGACAGCAATTGCTTCGCCATCGCGCGTATCGCATCCGAGAACGTGGCCGAGAACAGCAAGGTCTGGCGCTGGGCGGGCAGGGCGGCGAAGATCGCGTCCAGGTCCGCCGCGAAGCCCAGGTCGAGCATGCGGTCCGCCTCGTCCAGCACCAGTGTTTTCAGCTGGGCGAAAGTCATGGCGCCCTGGCGCAGCAAGTCCAGCAGACGGCCCGGTGTCGCCACCAGCACGTCCACACCCTTGCGCAGCTTGGTGATCTGCGGCTCGATCGGCACGCCACCATATGCCACCGCATAGCGCAGCGGCAGCGCGCGGCCATAGGCGCGGAAGCTCTCATACACCTGTTCCGCCAGTTCGCGCGTCGGCACCAGCACCAGGCAGCGCACACCGTGCGCACTGACGGCGCCCTCCAGCGTCAGGCGCTGCAACACAGGCAGTGCGAAGGCGGCCGTCTTACCGGTGCCGGTCTGCGCCGCCGCCATCAGATCGCGGCCTGCCAGCACGGCTGGAATGGCCTGCTTCTGCACCGGCGTAGGCGTCGAGTAGCCCAGCGTCTGCAGGGTTTGCAGCAGCGCCTCGATCAGTTTCAGCGAAGCGAAGCTCATCGTAACTCCGTGGAGATCGCGTCGCTCCATCCGGCCAGCGCGCGCCGCACAGCTTCGTCGGACAGCTTCAGCATGTTCTCGCCCACATACCATTCCACATAACTGTGATTTGGCAGCAGCGAATGGCTGGCGCGGTTGAACAGCCAGATGCCGTGCCGTTCGGCGATTTCATTGCGTATCTCCAGCACGCGCTCGCGGCTCACGGGCATATGCAGATGGAGCATGTTTGCCTGCGGACGCGCCGGATTCGGCGTCAGCCGCGGAAAATCGCGCAGCGTGTCGTACAACCACAGCGTGCGGCGGAAATAGTCCGGCATCGCGGCCAGGCGCGCATCGAACTGCATCGCGGCTGCCACCACGTACGGCGTGCGGTGGATCACGTTGCCGCCCTGGCGGCGGAACCACTCCTGCGCCTTCGCCACGAAAGCGCGCGAACCGCCCAGCATGGCGCCGCCAAGCCCGCCGATGCCCTTGTATAGGGACACATAAACCGAATCGAAGCCCGCCGCCACTTCCGCCGGCGTGCGGCCATAACCGGCAGCCGCTTCCCACAGGCGTGCGCCGTCCATATGCAGATGGATGCCCTCCAGGCGGCAGTATTCCTTGATGGCGCGCAGCTCGTCCCACGATGGCGACTGGCCACCCATCTCGCGCGCCGGCAACTCCAGCAATACGGCGCCAAGCTTGTCCGGCACGGCCTTCAGCTCGTCGAGCGTGAAGGGACGGTGCAGGTCGCCCAGTTGCAGCGCATCGAAATGCCCCAGCAGCTGATGATTGCCCCGTTCGTGCTTGAAAATGTGTGCCGTCGGATGTAGCGCCACGGTGCGGCTGCCGCGTTCCATGCAGGCCAGGCGCAGCGCCGTGACCTGGGTCATGGTGCCGGTAATGCAGAATGTCGCAGCCTCGAAGCCCAGCACACCGGCGACCTTGCGCTCGAAGGATTGCAGCAGTTCGCCGTCGCCATACACATCGTGCTGCACTTCATTCAGCTCGCACCACGAAGCCATGGCCGCGAAAGTGGCGGCCGGCGTAGGCGTGGGATGGCCCGGCAGGATTGTATGGCAGCGTTGGCGCAGTTCGGCGTCGGTCACGGGCGATCCTTTCAGTGGGCCACTTGGACGTTATGGAATTGCAGGGCCGCCAGGTTGGCGTAGATGCCGCCCAGCGCCACCAGCGACTGGTGCGTGCCCGTTTCCACGATCTTGCCGTCTTCCATGACGATGATGCGGTCCGCGCGCTGCACGGTGGCCAGGCGGTGCGCGATGATGACGGTAGTGCGGCCTTCCATGGCCACTTCCAGCGCGCCTTGCACCAGGCGCTCGGATTCTGCGTCCAGCGCGCTGGTGGCTTCGTCCAGCAGTAGAAGCGGAGGATTCTTCAGCAGAGCGCGCGCAATCGCGATGCGCTGACGCTGTCCGCCGGACAGGCGCACGCCGCGCTCGCCCAGGAAGGACTTGTAGCCATTCGGCAGTCGCTCGATGAATTCGTGCGCAGCCGCCATGCGTGCCGCGGCAATCACTTCCTGGTCAGTCGCATCGGCACGGCCATAGCGGATGTTTTCCATCGCATCGGCCGAGAAGATCACCGTATCCTGCGGCACGATGCCGATGGCGCCGCGCAGGGTGTGCAGGTCAAGCTGCTTGATGTCCACGCCGTCCAGGCGGATGGTGCCCAGCTGGGGATCGTAAAAACGCAGCAGCATCTGGAACAGCGTCGTCTTGCCTGCGCCGGACGGCCCAACCACGGCCACGGTCTCGCCGGGCTTGATGTCGAGCGAGAGCTGGAACAGCGAGGCCGTATCCGGGCGCGATGGGTAGCAGAAGGTCACTTCCTGCAGGCTCAGTGCCGCGCCATTGGCCGCGCGCGGCGGCAGGGGCAGCGGATGCACCGGATTCTGGATCGCGGACTTCACGGACAGCAGCTCCAGCAGGCGCTCGGTGGCGCCGGCAGCGCGCTGCGCCTCGCCCATCACTTCGGACAGTGCGCCGATCGCGCCGGCAACGATGGACGCGTACAGGATGAACTGGCCCAGGTCACCGCCAGTCATCGTTCCTTCCAGCACGGCATGGGCGCCCAGCCAGAGCACGAAGACGATGGTGCCGAACACCAGCACAATGGCCAGCGCAGTCAGGAAGGCGCGCGCCTGGATGCGGCGCATCGCGGTGCTGAAGGCATTCTCGATCGAGGAACCGAAACGCTTCGACTCCATCTGTTCATGCGTGAAGGCTTGCACGGTCGGCATGGCGTTCAGTATCTCGCCGGCCATGGCGGAAGCGTCCGCGATGCGGTCCTGCGAATCGCGCGACAGCTTGCGCACGCGGCGGCCGAACATCACGATAGGCAGCACGGTCAGCACCAGCAGGCCGATGATGATGGACGAGAGTTTGGGGCTGGTGATGAAGAGCATGCCCAGGCCGCCGAGGAAGAGCAGCACATTGCGCAGCGCCATGGAAATACTGGTGCCGACCACGGACTGGATCAGCGTCGTATCCGTCGTGATGCGGGACAGGACTTCGCCCGTCTGCGTGGTTTCAAAGAATTCGGGGCTTTGCTGCACCACGTGGGAATACACTGCGCTGCGGATGTCCGCCGTCACGCGTTCGCCCAGCCAGGATACGGAATAGAAGCGCGCCGCCGTCGCCAGCGCCAGGATGGTCGCTACCGCAAACAGGGCCAGGAACACCGCATTCACGTTGTGTGCACTGTGGATGCCCGCGTGCGCGCCGAAGCCCAGGTCGATCATCTGCTTGAAGGCGTAGGGGATGGCCAGCGTGGACCCGGCTGCGACAACGAGGGCGATACCGGCAACGATGAAGCGGTTGCGATAGGGCTTCAGGAAAGGCGCCAGGCCTTTCAGCGCCGCCAGGCTGCCTTTTTTCAGTTCCCGTGCCTCGGACTGCGGTTTGCCGGTGGTGCTGCTGGTACTGGTCGTGCTGTTGCTCATCGTGTTGGCAGTGTTCTTCGTATTCATAGTTTCAGGGGCTTGTAATAGCCCGTCAGCTCCAGGTAGCCCCGTCCCACGGGCTGCCCCTTGCGTTGCACGGTCACGGCGCCTTCCCAGTACACGGTGCCGCTGGACTGGCGCGCATCGAGTTCCTGGTCCGGCTGCAATGGCGTGAGCTGCCACTGGATATCGCCTGTGGCAATCGTGGTGGCAACGGGATACTCGGCATTGGTACGGGGCGACCGCCACCGCTTCTGCGGGGTAAAACTGACCTGGTCCTGCGCATAGTGCGTGATCTTACCGGATGCATCGCGCCATGTCGCGTGGGACCATATTCTACTACCTTGGCGGCCCCTTATCTGGAATGCCATAAGAGCGCCGCCATCGTCCAGGTTGATGCCGGCCCAGTCCCACCCATCCGCCTCCGGATCGAGGTACTGGGAAGACCATTCGTGATCGAGCCAGGTGACGCCGTCGACAGGCTGTTCGCGGCCATTTGCGGCCACGATGAAGCCCGTTGTGCGAAGTTGCGGCTCGCTGTAGTAATAGCTGGCCTGCCCGGGATGGGGTCCTTTGCGCGAAAACCCCTGCTCGCCCTGCAGCAGGACCGCTTGCGTTGGCGCCAGCGTGAGCTTCAGCGTGAAGCCTTGTGCCGGGATGTCGATCTGATAACGGCCCGCATCGTCGCGCCGCATGCGCCAGGTGTCGAGTTTGAGGCCCGTGTTGCCGGCCATGGCGTAGGCGAGGCCGAAGCCTTCGCGCGCGCTGCGCTGGTCGTGCAGCAGCTTGCCGTTGGCGGGGTCCGACAAGGCTGCGTGGGCAAGGATCAGGTCCTTGGCGGCAAATTTGCTGGGATTATCGGCGCCCTGGCCGGTGGCGGCGCGGAAGAAGGTCACCTGGTAGCCGAGCGATCTGCCGTCTGCTGTCTTGAGCCAGCCCGTCGCATACCACCATTCCGTCTTGAAGCCGTGGTGGGCGCCGAAATCGCGCGGGAATTGCAGCGCTACGCCGGGCTGCACCGGCGTGAATGCGGTGAGGACGGCGATGGCCAGCATGGCGAGCAGGATTCTCAGCATCACCAATCCTCCCTCACGGCGCGGATGGGACCTGTGGACAGCGCACGGCGGCCGGACAGCAGCGCGGTGACGGCGGCGGAGACAAGCAGCGCGGCCGCCACCGTGGCCAGCAGCGGCCACGGATAATGCATTTCCATTGTCCAGTGGAAGGACTGCGGATTCACCACATGCACCAGTACCAGGCTGATGACCCATCCCAGCGCAAAGCCGATCAGGATGCCCAGCGCCGTCAGCGCGCCGCCTTCGAAGGCCAGCACGGCCAGCACCTGGCGCCGCGTCAGGCCCACATGGCGCAGCATGCCGAATTCCTTGGCCCGGGCCAGCGTTTGCGCGGAGAAGGTGGCCGCCACGCCGAACAGGCCGATGATAATCGCGATGGCCTCCAGCAGATAGGTGACGGCGAAGCTGCGGTCGAAAACCGTGAGCGTGCGCCGGCGGATCTCGCCGGGCGCCGTCATTTCCAGCAGGCTGCCGAAGGGAAGGCCGCGCAGCGCGCCTTGTACCTGTTCCGGCGTGGCGTCTGGCGCCAGCCAGATCGCGGCGTCGCCGGCTTCGCGGTCGCCCGTGAGACGGATGTAATCCTTGCGGAAGATGATGACCGCGCCCGTCGACCGCGCGTAGTCGCGCCAGACGCCGGCGATATGGAAGTCATGCGGGCTGCCCGCCAGCGGCAGGCGCATCGTATCGCCTGCGTGCAAGCCATACAGGTCGACCATCGCTTCGGAAATCCACGCTTGCGGCATCGTGCTGCCGGCCGGCAGCGGCGCCGTCGGACCTGAGAGGATCAGCGCGCGCTCGATCTGCGCCGGCTCGATGTCGCGCGCCAGCAGCATCACGTTGGGGCGGTCGGCGGCAAGCGAAAGCTGGCGCGTGCGCAGGAACTCGGCACGGGCAACGCCGGGCGTGGCGCGTAGTGCCTGCTGTTCTTCGGGCTTGAGCAGTGCCGTGCTGCCGCTGGCGGCCGTGCGCACGTAAAGGTCGGCGGGCAGCAATTGCTGCACCCATTCGTCCACGGACACGCGGAAGCTGGCGACCATGATCGCCATCGCCACCATCAGGCTAAAGCTGGACAGCACGCCGCCCAGCGCAATGCCGGCCTGGCTGGACGCATTCGCCAGCCGCGCCAGCGCTA
The DNA here is from genome assembly GCA_036404755.1 of Pseudoduganella sp. Lineage (GTDB taxonomy): Bacteria > Pseudomonadota > Gammaproteobacteria > Burkholderiales > Burkholderiaceae_D > Rugamonas. The sequence goes on along the minus strand of DASWYX010000354.1, from coordinate 803 downwards.
GCGATGGCACGGTGCGCCTTGTGCGCCAGCGCGCCTGCGCCGCACGGAACACGATTGCCGACAGCCGTGGCATCAGGGCGATGGCGCCAATCAGCATCAGCGCGATCGAGATATAGCCGAGGATGGGCAGTTCGGCCACGGGCGGCGCCTGCGTCAGCACGGCGGCCAGCGCCAGGCACGCCAGGCCCGGCCAGGGGCGCGCCAGCCGCGCCAGCGCCACTTCATCGGTGCCGGACTTCAGCGCCACGGCCAGGCGCGCACGGGAAGCTTCGAGCGCAGGCGCGGCGCAGCCCAGCAAGGCCACGCCGACGCCGGTAGCGAAATAGACGAGGGCCGCAAGTGGCGTAAAACGCAGCTGCGGGCGCACGCCGGAGAAAAAGCCCGCGCCAAAGTCGCCGCCGAACAGCTGCAGCATGGCGGCGGCAATCGCGTAACCGCCGGCGATGCCAAGCAGCGCGCCCAGCACGCCGAGCGCCAGGCCTTCGATCAGGATCTGGCGCAGCAGCTGGCGCCGTTCCAGGCCGAGCACGCGCAGCAGCGCGAACTGTCCGCGCCGGCGCAAGACGGACAGTGCCTGCGTCGTGAAGACCAGGAAGGCGCCGGTGAACAGTGCCACCAGGGCCAGCACGGTCAGGTTCACCCGGTAGGCGCGGCTGACATTGCTGCTGCGGCTATTCTGTTCACCATCGCTGGTGCTCGTGACGCGGAAACGGCCCGGGAATTCGCGTTCAAGTTCCGCCGCCAGTGCGGCGCGGAAGCCGGCGCGGTCTTCGCCGTCGCGCAGTCGCAGGTCGATGCGGGAC
>DASWYX010000353.1:0-2949 GCA_036404755.1 Pseudoduganella sp. | reverse complement strand
AATCGGTCAGCCTGTTTCAAATCGGCCATCACAACCGATTGCGGTGGATAGTTGCGCCAGATTCGCACGCGGGCGACTTCGATTCTCTCTTCAAGCGTCATGATCAGGACCGTTTCGCTGATTCCGCGCCAAAAGCCGGCGATGTGTCTGGACCACCTGCATCCGCTTGCGCCGGCTCGCGCCGCTGCGCATCGAGCCGATAAAAATCGATAGCCGCCTGGAACGGCGCAGACTGCCGCCCATCACGGCCAATCTCGCCGCGGGCGACGGCTGCCAGCCTGGCTTGCCGGACGATCATTCTCATGTCGAGTACCTTACTCATCTCGGCCTCCGGCCAATCAAGGTTCCGTGCCCGCGGCCGGCGGCTGCAAGCCGGCGCGCAAGCGCTGATACTCAGGCGACGCCCGCAGCGCTGCCCGCCCCGCTTCCTGTAGCTGCTTCACCTGCCACGGCAGGATGGTCAGCGCCGTTGGCACCTGCAGCAATAAAGATCGTGTCGCCTTATCCTTCAGGTCGCGCAGGCTGACGCTGATGATGTAGATCTCGGCATCCGCGGCAAACGGACTGCCCTCCTTGCCGCGAACCTCCTCCAGCTCACGGCGCCAGCGCTGGGCATTGTCGCTCATCGCGGCGAGCGTTTCGCCAGTCGCACGGGAACCAGCGCCAAAGACCAGGGCATTCATCACCTGCCCCATGCCGGGAACATGATCGCTGCGATCCAGACGCTCCCCCAGGTCACGTTCGGAATTGACACTGACCAAAACAATCTTGTGCACCGAACCGGCAGGCAGATGCTGGAAACTTGCGTCCAGCGTGCCGCCCGCCACCGCGCGCACCAGCAGGCCGCGTACGCCGAGATTGTCGATCAGCCCACCGTCAACCAGATGCAGGTAAGGACGTTCATCGGCATCCAGGTAGCTTTGTACGCTGGCGTGCAGCAGGCGAGCCTGAAGATTGTCCTCACCGCGGGCGGCCATGGCCACCTGCTGCGACTGCGGGCAGTTGCCGGCGTAATTGCGCACGGTCACGGGGCTAAGCAGGAGCGGCACCGACGACGAGGCGGCCACCGCATACGACAAGGGCACGCCGTTCAAATCCGAACAGATCAGGGCAAATTGCTCCGGCGTGAACTCGAACGGCGCGCCGGTCGTCAGGTCGGTCGCCGTCACCAGCAAATGCGGGCCGCGGCGCTCCGACAGCAGTTCGCCGAAAGTCTTGCCGCGGTATAGCTTGTCCAGTTTCTCGGCCAGCACATTGCTGCGCCCATACCACGGTGAGCTGATGCGATACAGCGAGCGTGGCGAAAACGCCTGCGCGATCAGACCGGCCTGGAAATCCTGCATCAGGAAATCCGGCTCAAACCGGGTGAACGTTTCGTCGCCAAACGCCGCATAGTAGGTCGCCAGCACGCTGCCGCCGGACACGCCGCTGACCAGGCCCACCTGGTCCATCAGCGTTGTCTGCCGGCCCTCCCACGCAAACTCCGTGTCTTTGAGTTCTTTCAAAACACCGAGACCGAATGCCGCAGCCCGTGCGCCGCCACCGGACAATGTTACGGCGCCGATGATCGAGTGCGCCCTGCCATCATCGGCCATCCGCACCAGCGCCGCCGGCGCGGGCGATTGATCCGTAATGGGACCGTTCATCCAGGGGCGGGCCGTCGAACAGGCTGCCAACATTAACACCATCGCCCCCGACAGCAGGCGCCGCATCATGGCGCCCGCTGCACCTCGCATCATGCGTGGGATCATGCCTTCTCCTTAGTGCGCCAGCCAGGGGCGCAGGCTCACCAGGCTCTCCTCATCCAGATCGCCGGACGCCAAGGCAAGACGCAAGCGGCCCAGCAAATAGTCGGCACGCCCCTGCACCAGGTCCAGCTCCGCTGCGAAGAGCCGCTGCTGCGCATCGAGTACATCCAGCGCAGTGCGGGTGCCCACGTCCCGTCCGGCCATCGTGGCTTCCAGCGCGCTCATTGCCGACGTCAACGCCTGTTCCTGCGCGGCGATGCGGGAGACGCCCGTCGACACCGACAGATAACCCTCCTGCACCTTCAAGCGCGCGTCGCGCCTGGCCGCCGCCAGGTTCTGCTGGGCCTGTCCCAGGCGAGCCACCGACTCACGCTGGCGCGAATCGAGCCCGCCGCCAGCGTACAAAGGCACGTTCAGCACAACGCCAATCGAGCCCGTACGGTCACCATCCTGCGCCACCAGCGGCGACAGGCTGCCGCGCTGGTGTTTCGCGCCATAGCTTGCAACCAGGTCGAGCGTCGGACGTCCCGACAAGCGGTGCTTGGAAATCTCCGCGCTCGCGATTTCCAGCTCCGACTGCTTTGCCAGCACTTGCGTGCTGCGGCTCTCGCCCCGCATCTGCCACTCGGACAATGCGATCGGTTCCGGCATGCGGGGCACGAAATTCGACGCCAGCGGGGTCAGTTGATCCGGCTCAACCCCGATGGTTTCGCGGAACTGCGCACGGCGCAGCTCCAGAATCGACTGCGCCGTCACCTCGCGCGTGACCACGGCGTCAAGCCGCGCCTGGGCTTCGTGGACATCCGTAATGCGGTCCTGTCCCACGGCAAAGCGGGCCTGGGCCCGGTCGCGCTGACTGCGCACGGCATCCCGCTCGGCCTGGACGACACGCAGGGTGTCCTCGGCCACCAGCACGGCAAAATAGACTTCCGCGACGCGCAGGGCCAGGTCCTGGCGCGAAGCCTTGAACTGGGTACGCGCCAGCACCGACTGTTCGCGCAGTTGCTGGCGGTTAGCCGCGGCGGTGCGATCGTACAGCGGCTGTACCAATTGGACACTTGCCTGGCTCGCCGTGCCACTGCTCGATTCGGGCAGCAGCACCGACGCCGCGGGCGTCAGATCGCCCGTCTGCCGATTGTGAATGCGCGACACTCCGGCCTGCAGATTGATACGGGGGCGCAGCAAGGCGTCGCCCTGCACC
>DASWYX010000352.1:0-5620 GCA_036404755.1 Pseudoduganella sp. | reverse complement strand
GTCCAGCCTTGCGGTCAGGTCCATCAGTTCCGACCATGACGATACGCTGATTTCTTCCATCCGCCGTCCCCCTGAGTCACGCCGCAAGCTGCGCGCGCTCAGGTATGTTAACACGCGGCGGCGTGCCGATAGCGCGCGCGTCCAGCCGGAATACGCTGACCAGGTGGGCCAGCGCGGCGGCCCGCTCCTGCATTGCTTGCGCGGCGGCGGCAGCCTGCTCGACCAGGGCGGCGTTCTGCTGTGTGGTCTCGTCCATTTCCACCACGGCCACGTTGACCTGCGACAGGCCGCTGCTCTGCTCCGCGCTGGCGGCGGCGATTTCAGTGACGCGCTCCGCCACCTGGGCCACGCTGCTCACCACATCGTGCATCGTGGCGCCGGCCTGTTGGGCGAGACGGGCGCCATTCGCCACGCTGGCGCCGGAAGCGTCGATCAGGTGCTTGATGTCGCGTGCGGCGGCGGCCGAACGCTGCGCCAGGGTGCGCACTTCGGACGCCACGACCGCGAAGCCGCGCCCCTGCTCGCCGGCGCGCGCCGCTTCCACCGCGGCGTTCAGCGCGAGAATATCGGTCTGGAAGGCGATGCCGTCGATCACGCTGGTGATGTCCGCGATCTGGCGCGAGGAATCACTGATCTCGTCCATCGTGCGCACCACCTGCGACACCACTTCGCTGCTGCTGCCCGCCACGCCGGAAGCCTGCAGGGCGCTGTTCCGTGCATCGCCGGCATGGGCCGCGTTCTGTTCCACCGTGGAGGTCAGCTCCTCCATGGCGGACGCGGTTTCCTCCAGGGCGCTGGCCTGGCGCTCGGTGCGGGCGGAAAGGTCCATATTGCCCTGGGCGATTTCGCTGGCGGCGCCGGCAATCGCTTCCGTGCCGCTGCGCACTTCGCTGACGATCTTGCGCAGGCTTTCGTTCATGTCGCGCAGGGCAGCCAGCAACTGGCCCACCTCGTCCTGCGAACGCACTTCGATGCGGCTGCTCAGATCACCGGCGGCCACGGTGCGCGCCACCTGCACGGCCTGCGCCAGCGGCAGCGTGATCGAGCGCGTGATCCACACGCCGAAGCCGGCCGCCAGCGCGCAGGCGGCGCCGGCCAGCAGCAGGATGTGCAGGCGCTTCTCGCTGTAAAGCTGTGCGGCTTCCTGCCCGCTCTTTTCCATCAGCTTGCCGCCGCCGGCAAGGAAGCCCTGCATGCGTTTCGTGTAGGCCAGCTGGTCCTCGCGCAGGGTGGTCATCAGCAGCGTGGACGCGTCCACCGTGCCGCCGCTGCCGGCAAGCTTCATGAATTCTGCCTGGCCGGCCATGTATTTAGCGCGCAGGGCGAGGATTTCCTGGTAAGCCTTGCGGCCCGCGTCGCTGGACAGCATGCCTTCCAGGCGCTTCAGGTCTTCGGCGATGCGCTGCTCGCCCGCGGCGATGGCGGCGGTTTCGCCTTTCAGCATGTCCGGATTATCGGCCAGCAGCATATTGCGCATGGCGATGGCGTTCTCGTTCAGTTGCAGCATCAGGCCGGTGGCCAGCACCACCTGCGGATAGCGGTCGTCCACGATGCGGGAAGTGGCCTGGTTCAAAGCGGCCAGGCTGCGTTCCGCCACCAGCACGATCCCGCACAGAAGGATGACGACAATGCCAAAGCCCGCGCCAAGGCGGACGCCAATCTTTTGGTGTTTGAACATGGGTTCTCCGGGAGAGGCGCGCGGCTGGTGGTCCGCGCGCCGGGGGACTAAATCAGAAGAGGTGATGGACGCCGATGGTGGTGACCCACTGGCTGCGGTCGCTGGACACACCGGTGCCGTTCTGGATCGCGAACTTCGCGGCGCCGCTGGCTTTCTGGTAGGCGCCCTGCACATAGAACTCGGTGCGCTTGGAGAAGGCATAGACATTACTCAGGCTGCCCTGGTTCCATTTAGCGTCGCCCTGCTCGCTGTGGGTATAGCCCATGTTCAGCGTGGATTTCTCGCCATACTTCCAGGCCGCGCCCAGGTCCAGGTTCTTCTGCTTGAAGCTCAGCGCCGGCAGGTCGGCCTTGACCTGGGTGTAGACCGTGTTCAGGCGCCAGTCGCCGACGATATAGCCGCCGCCCACCGCCCAGGTGGTCAGGCGGTTGAACACGGTAGTGGCATTGCCCAGGCTCAGCGAGCCAAGATAGGTGCCCGCATAGCCCGCCGCGCGGTCGTTCAGGCGGCTGTAGGCCAGCACCAGTTTCAGCGGGCCGTTGGCGTAGTTGGCGCCGGCGCTGACGTTGCGGCCTTTCTTGCTGTCGCCTGGCTGTTCACCGAAGCCCACCATGGCGCTGGCGGTCAGGCCGTTGTAGCTCGGCGAGGTATAGCGCACGGCGTTGTTGAACTGGGACGTGTTGGCCAGCGAGTCCAGGTTCCCCGGGTGGAACAGGTACCAGTTGGTCAGCTGGAAGCCGTTGCTGGTCTTGCCCGCGTAATCGAACACGATGTCCGGCATATTGCCCAGGGTGACCGTGCCGAAGTTGCCGGACAGGCCAACGATCGACAGCCGGTTGAAGAGACGGTTGGCGTTGGTCTGGTTGCCGGTGTCGGTGAAGAAGCCGCCTTCCAGGTGGAACAGGGCTTTCAGGCCGCCGCCCAGGTCTTCCGTGCCGCGGAAGCCGAAGCGGTCCGGCTGCATCGTGCCCTGGTCGACACGGTTGACGGAGCTCCCGCCGATATCGCTCACGTGAGCCACGCCCGCATCCAGGCTGCCGTAAATGGTGACGTTGCTCTGCGCCTGGGCCGCACCGCCAACGGCGGCGATGGCTGCAGCGACAGCGATGCGAACAACGTGATTTGCCCTCTTCATATACTCCCCTTTGCTTTGGTATAGGCGGCACAAGGCCGCGTTTGTGAAAAACGCTTTCGGTGGTTCAGAAATCCTGGCTTAAAGGTCGAGGACCAGCTTGCGCCCCGAGCAGCCCGACACGCAGACCATCATGGTCTTGCCGGATGCCTTTTCGGCCTTGGTCAGCACGCCGTCGCGGTGGTCGATCGGGCCGTCGATGACGGCCGTCTCGCAGGACCCGCATACGCCTTCGCGGCAGCTGTGGTCAACCTGGATGCCTGCATCGAGCAGGGCATCGAGCAGCGACTTGCCGGATGGGACCAGCACGACCTTCTTCGACTGCGCCAGCTCGCATTCATAGGAGCCGGTCTGCATCGCCACCACCGGCTCGGCGGCGGCAAAGCGCTCGATGTGCACGTTCGGCAGGTTCAGCTCTTCGCAGAACTGCTCGAAGGCGTTCAGCATCGGCGTCGGCCCGCAGCAGTAGAAGTGCGCGTTGGCCGGCTTGCTGGCCAGGAAGGCCTTCAGGTCCGGCATGCCGCCCGCTTCATCGTTGAAGTGCACCTTCACGCGGCCATCGGCCAGCAGCTGCTGCGTGAAGGCCGCTTCGCCGCGGGTGCGGGCGCAGTAGAACAGCTCCACCGATTTCCCCTGGCGCACCAGCTCATTCATCATGCAGTAGATCGGCGTGATGCCGATGCCGCCGGCAATCAGCACCGTGTGTGCGGCCGACTCGTCGAGCGGGAAATTGTTGCGCGGGGCGCCGATCCGGATGGTGGAGCCCACGCGCAGCTGCTCGTGCACATAGCGCGAGCCGCCGCGGCTGTTGCGGTCGTGCAGGACGCCGATCACATAGCGCTGGCGCTCCATCGGCGAATTGGACAGCGAATAGCTGCGCACCACGCCGTTCGGCAGGTGCAGGTCGATATGCGCGCCGGCGGAGAAGGGCGGCAGGTCGGCGCCTGCCGGGGACACCAGCTCCACGCTGACGATGCCGTTGGCTTCGTAGCGCATCTGCTGCACGCGCACTTCGATCTGTTGGCTGTTGCTCATGACTTGCTCCCGTCTTTCAGCTTTGCTTCTCTTCGGCGGCGGCCAGCTGTTCCTTGGCCAGGTTGCGCAGGTGGCGGCGCAGGCGCACGATGCCCATATCGTGCTGGTACAGCATCTCGCGCTGGTTGGCGTCCGGCTCCATCGCTTCCAGGATTTCGCGGTCCTGCTCCAGCACGTGCCAGTGTCGCGCTTCCAGGCGGTTCTTGTACAGGAAGCGCCAGGTGTCGCGCTGCCAGCCCTGCACCTTGCGCACGCGCCAGAAGAAGACGGCGGTGGCGTCTTCGGCGATCGGCGAATAGCCGCCGATGATGATGAAGTTGCCGCCCGGGCCGCCTGTCTTCGGATACGGGATCTCCAGGCGCATCCAGTGCACGCCGGTCTCGCCCCATTCGGTCCAGTCGAAGTTCACGCCGCGCTGGCCTTCCTTCTCGAAGACGAAGCCGGTGTCGGTATCGCGCACGCGGAAGGCGGCGGTGGATTCGCCTTCGGACATCGAGTGCGACTGCTTATGCAGGAAGGTGCCGTGCATCGGGTCCAGCACGTTGTCCAGCGCATAGCGGTAGCCGCCCTTCCATTCGGCGTAGCACAGGAAGTGCGAGTACTCGTCGGCATTGGTCAGTTCTTGCGGCAGGTCCAGCGGCGGCGGCTCGTCCACGTCCTTGCTGGCGTTGAAGAGGAAGATGGCGCCGGCGGCTTCCCTGACGTGGAAGCGGCGCGTGGCTTTCGAGCCTTCCAGCTTGCAGCCAGGGCTGCCCGGCACGCTGGTCACCACGCCGTCGAAGCGCACCTGCACGCCGTGATAGCCGCAAGCGATGCGGTCGCCCAGCGCGATGCCCTTGGACAGCGGCGCGCCGCGGTGCGGGCAATGGTCTTCCAGCGCGTGCAGCTTGCCGTTCGATTCGCGCCACAGCACGAACTTCTGGCCCAGGCGGCGCAGCGATACAGGACGCTCGCCTACGAAGCCGCTCGGGCAGATCGGATACCACAGGTCCTTCAGGCCCGCGTTCAGGACGGCTTCAACAGGGTCATTGGCTACGGTTCTCATGATTCTTCCTTCTCGATCAGCATTCAGCGGCCAGGCGCGCGATTTCGGCCTGGTATCCTTCGACGGTCCATTCGCCGCCGCCCGGGAAATTCGGGCCCTGGCGGTTCAGGTGGGCCACCAGCGCGGGCAGTTCGGTGATGCCGGCGGCGAAACCGCGTTCGATGCTGTCGCCCAGCAGGTCCTCGTAAGGAGTCGGTTCGCGGCGGCGCGTCTGGTGTACTTTCAGATAGAGTTCTTGCATGATGGTTTCCCCTTAATTCTTCGGCTTATCGGTCAGGAACTTGCCGTCCGGGCCCTTGGCGTTGCGCTGGCGGCGGGTATTGCCATCCAGTCCGCCTTCGATGGCCCACTCGGCGAACACGGTGGGGCCGGGTTCGAATTCGCGCGCTTCCCAATGCTCGTCCAGCTGGTCCTCGTCCGAGTAGTATTCGATCAGGCCACCGGCCGGATTCCGGAAGTACCAGAAATAGGCCGAGGATATCGGATGGCGTCCCGGGCCCAATTGCGTATCCCAGCCCTGGCGCGACATGTGCATGCCGCCGCCGAAGACTTCGTGGATATCGCGCACGGTGAAGGCCACGTGATTCAGGCCGGCCTTGGGATCGGGCGTCTGCAGCAGGAACAGGTCGTGGTGGCCTCCCACGTCGGCGCAGCGCAGGAAGGCGCCGCGGCCGGGGTAGCGGTCGGACGGCACGAAGCCGAAGTGTTCGCAGTAGAAGGCTTCGCAGGC
>DASWYX010000351.1:0-8303 GCA_036404755.1 Pseudoduganella sp. | reverse complement strand
CGGCGATGCCAATCAATGGCGGGGTGCGGCGCCGCTGGCCGAGGCGGTGCGGACCTGGGCCTGGGCCATGCCGCCCATGCGGCGGCACTCGTCCGCGCAACGGTGGCAGGCCGCCGCGCACGCCTTGCAATGCTCGTGCTGGTGCTGGTCGCACTCGGACCCGCAAGCCTCGCAGATCTCGGCACAGGCACGGCACACTTCCGCCGCTTCCGTGCTGCCGCGCGACATGAAGGCCGAGGCCAGGCGGCAGATCTGGGAACAGTCGATGTCCATCGCGATGCAGCGCGCCAGCATTTGCACGTCCGGCTCGCGCAGGCAGGCCGCCGCACACTGCTCGCAGGCGGCCGCACATTCGTTGCAGGCATCGATACAGGATTGATAGTGCTGGTCCATGGGGTCCTCCTTTCCAAGAGAAGGCAAAAGCGTACTCCCGCCCGGCGCACCCTGCCGCACGATACGCTGAAGTAAGGCTTCAGGCCGGGCCCTTGCCCCACACGGCGGCCAGCGCCTTCAGCTTGGTCCAGACGGACAGGCGCTCGTCGGACAGCGCATCGAGCAGGTCGGACAGGCGCTTGGACTTGACCATCGTATAGGTGGTCAGCACGGTCGTGATCAGGAAGGTGGCGCCGAAGATCCACAGCCGGCGCGACATCGGGGCATCCGCCTCGGCCAGCAGGTTCATGCCGAGAAAGCCGGTGGTCACGGTGCCGATCAGGCCAAAGATGGTGACAACGGTAAGGCGCACCACGGTATTGGCCTGGCGGCGCAGGCTGTCCGCTTCCAGGTAGCCGTTCATGTCCGCCATGCGCACCTTGACCTCCGTGTGCAGGCGCTCCAGGTCCAGGTGGGTGGCGGACATCTTGAACAGCGCGCGGATCTGGGCCTGGTCCGAGATTTCGGTGAACCAGTAGCGGTGGGTGAAGCGCAGGAAGCTCTCGAAGGCGTAGCGGATGCGGCGCTTGAAGCGGCGCACGCTGTCCGGGTCTGTCACGTTGAGGGAATTGAGCGCCTCGGCCAGCCGGTCGGAAAACATCAGCAGCGACGCCTTCTGCAGGTGGGCGATCATGAACAGCAGGAAGTGCTGGTGGCGGAACTGGGACAGCACGCCCCGTTCGCGGCAGCAGAAAAAGTCCGACGCCGCATCGCCAACCACGACCAGGGCATAACCGGTGCACAGATAGCGCGTATTGGGCGCGGCGCCGCCGGAATACCAGAAGCGGTCGTAGCAATAGCTGCGTTCGAATTCGGCCGAAGCCTGGCCCGGCGTCGCGGGCGCACCGGCCACCATGCCGAGCGAGGCCCACTGGCCGGCATCGAGCTTGTGCGGCTCGCGCAGCGACAGATAGGCCATCATCGGCATGCGGTAGTACTCCACCAGCCGGAAGCGCAGCGGCGCCTGCTGGTCGGTGTCTTCCGGCACCAGCGGCTGCAGCAGCCAGCGCCAGTGGGAAGCGATCAGCGGCGTGTGGTTCTCGCAGACGTGGCGGGTGAACGCCTCTTTGTCCTGCGCGTCGGAGGCCGCCAGCACGGCGCCTTCGGCATCCATCCACTCCACGCTGTACATGCAGTGCAGCGCATTGCCGGCGCCATCCCAGCCTGCGGGGTAGGCGCGGCCGAAGCGATAGACCAGGTCCTGCGCCGTATCGAGCGGCAGGTTTTCCGTGCCCACTTCCAGCACCAGCAGCACGATGTCCACATCGTAGAAGAAATGCAGGCAGACGTTGTGCACGTCCAGCGTGTACGTCGGCTCCCCGCTGCGCAGGGCCACCCGTACCCGGGTGATGTCGCGCCGGCGCAGGATGTGACGCTGGCCCGTGAAATGATCCTCACCGGCCGCACCGCCCACGCCGAACAGGAAGCGCTGCACATACGGCAGGAAACTGACGAATTCGGTGTAATAGCGCTCCTGGAAGGAAGCGCCGGCGTCGCGCGCGCTGGAGACTTCGCGCCATGGGGCGCTCTCGTCACCCGTCAGCAGCTCCCAGGACTGGCCATGGGTGCGCTCCTCGCCTTCCCGCGGCATGAGCCGCAGTGGCCAGACCAGAACCTGGCGCAGGTGCTCCACATGACCCACTGTCTCCATGGCGGCCCCTCCCTGATGTGCTGAGAGACATCCTAAACATAGCTTACAATGTTGGCAAGTCAGTGTGTTTGCTTCCAACGAATGTACCGCAGCCTCGCCGCATCAGCCCTGCTTTTCGCCGTCTCCATGCAAGCACATGGCGCCTGCGCACCGGTGCGCTTTGCGTATCCGGACCAGGACAGGCCGCCCTACTGGCTGGGCAACGGCAGCGAAGTGCCCAACCCTCCCGGCGCCAGCGTGGAACTGGTGCGCGAATTCATCGGCAGCGTGGGCTGCCCGGTGGCGCTGCTTCGCTTGCCGGTGATCCGGCTGCGCACGGCGCTGCAGGCCGGCGTGGCCGATTTCAGCCCGGCCGACGAAAGCTCGATCGGCGCGCCCGGCATCGTCTTCCCGCTCAATGCCAATGGCGACGTGGACGTGAAACGCGCGGTGCCGCTGGTGATGGTGGCCTTCGTGCGTGCCGCGGACAAGATCGATCCCGCCGCCGATCCGGCCAGCCATTTCCGCGGCCGTACCGTGGGCACCACGCTGGGCGCCAGCTATGCGGTGCGCATGAAGCAGCTCGGCATCAATATCGATTCAGGCGGTTATGGCGTCGTCAGCAACCTGGAGAAGCTGCGCCTGAAGCGCATCGACGGCTTCGTGGTGTCGCTGATTACCGAGACGGATATGGACCGCTTCGTAGCGGAGCGTTACCGGGGCCAGTTCGTGCGGCTGGAAAAGCCGCTGATCCGCACGAATATCTGGCTGGCCGCCAGCAAAGGCTATTACGACACCCACACCGCCCAGGTGGAGGCGATGTGGAACTGGCTGGGCAGCACTGGCAACAAGCGCTTCACCGCTCTGCTGAAAAAATACAGCGACCTGCCCTGATCAGCGATACACCTTTTTCATCAGCTGCGTCATCGCCATATAACCGAACACGATCAGCGGCAGCACGGCGAAATACAGCGGCGGCAGCGACTGCATCTTGAAGTAATGCGCCAGCGGACCCTCCGGCAGGAACACGCCCACCGCCATGATTACACCCGTCATCACCAGCAGCGGCATGGCGGCGCGGCTCTGGATGAAAGGCAGCTTGGGCGTGCGGATCATGTGCACGATCAGCGTTTGGGTGAGCAGGCCGACGATGAACCAGCCGGACTGGAACAGCGTCTGCTGCGCCGGCGTCTTGGCGCCGAACAGGAACCACATCACGCCAAAGGTGGTCACGTCGAACAGGGAGCTGATCGGACCGAAGAACAGCATGAAGCGCCCGATCTCGGCCGGGTCCCAGCGCTGCGGACCGGTGAGCAGCTCGGCATCCACATTGTCGAAGGGGATGGCGATCTGCGACACGTCGTACAGCAGGTTCTGCACCAGCAGCTGCATCGGCAGCATCGGCAGGAAGGGAATGAAGGCGCTGGCGATCAGTACCGAGAACACATTGCCGAAGTTGGAGCTGGCCGTCATCTTGATGTACTTGAGCATATTGGCGAAGGTGCGGCGCCCTTCCAGCACGCCCTCTTCCAGCACCATCAGGCTCTTTTCCAGCAGGATGATGTCCGCCGCTTCCTTGGCGATATCGACGGCCGTGTCCACGGAGATGCCGATATCGGCCTTGCGCAGCGCCGGCGCATCGTTGATGCCGTCGCCCATGAAGCCGACCACGTGGCCGTTGGACTTCAGCAGGCGCACGATGCGCTCCTTGTGCGCGGGAGTCAGCTTGGCGAACACATTGTGCTGCTCGACGGCTTTCGCCAGTGCCTCGTCGCTCATGGCCTCGATATCTCCGCCCAGCAGCACGCCCTTCTGCTCCAGGCCCACTTCGCGGCAGATCTTGGCCGTTACCAGCTCGTTATCGCCGGTCAGCACTTTCACGGCGACGCCATGCGCGGCCAGCGCCTTCAGCGCGGGCGCGGTGGATTCCTTGGGCGGATCGAGGAAGGCCACGTAGCCGATCAGCACCAGGTCCGATTCGTCTGCCAGGCCATAGGTGTCGCGCGCCGCATCGTGCTCGCGGGCGGCCACGGCCACCACGCGCAGCCCCTCGGAATTGAGGTCCGCGGTCACGGTGCGGATACGCTCCAGCAGTTCCGGCGTCAGCGCTTCCACCGCCTGGCCGTGGCGCACGCGGGTGCTTACGGACAGCACTTCCTCCACTGCGCCCTTGGTGATCAGCAGGTGCTGGCTGTGGTCGCGCGCCACCACCACGGACATGCGGCGGCGGTTGAAGTCGAACGGGATCTCGTCCACCTTGCGGTAGTCCTGCGCCACGGTCAGCTCGGCGTGTTCCAGCACGGCCACGTCCAGCAGGTTTTTCAGGCCGGTCTGGTAGTAACTGTTCAGGTAAGCCAGGTCCAGCACTTCGTCCGATTCCTCGCCCCAGATATCGATGTGGCGGGCCAGGAAGATCTTATCCTGCGTGAGGGTGCCGGTCTTGTCGGTGCACAGCACATCCATCGCGCCGAAGTTCTGGATCGCGTCCAGGTGCTTGACGATGACTTTTTTCCGCGACAGGAACACGGCGCCCTTGGCCAGCGTGGACGTCACGATCATCGGCAGCATTTCCGGCGTGAGGCCGACGGCGATCGACAGCGCGAACAGCAGCGCTTCCATCCAGTCATGCTTGGTGTAGCCGTTGATGAAGAACACCAGCGGCGACATGACCAGCATGAAGCGGATCAGCAGCCAGCTTACCTTGTTTACCCCCATCTGGAAGGAAGTCGGCGCCTTGTCTGCGGCCGTGACGCGGCCTGCCAGCGCACCGAAATAGCTCGCCGCACCCGTTCCCACCACCACGGCCGTGGCGGCGCCGGACACCACATTGGTGCCCATGAAGACGATGTTGTCCAATTCCAGCGGATTGATGGCCCTGGCGTCGCGCTGCTCGGCGAACTTTTCGACCGGCAGCGATTCGCCCGTCATCGCGGCCTGCGATACGAACAGGTCTTTCGCGGACAGCACGCGGCAATCGGCCGGGATCATGTCGCCTGCGGACAGCGCAATCACGTCGCCCGGCACCAGCAGGCGGATCGGCACTTCGGTGCGCTGGCCGGCACGCAGCACGGTGGCGGTATTGCTGACCATCTCCTTCAGCGCGTCCGCGGCCTTGTTGGACTTGCCTTCCTGCCAGAAGCGCAGCAGCGCGGACAGCACGACCATCGTGCCGATGACGATGGTGGCCTTCACGTCTTCCGTCACGTAGGAGACGATGGCCAGCAGCGTAAGCAGCAGGTTGAAGGGATTGCGGTAGCACTGCCACAGGTGGGCGTACCAGGTGAGCGGCTTTTCGTGTTCAACTTCGTTCAGGCCCACCTGCTCGCGCACGGCTTCGGCCTGTTCGTCATTGAGGCCATCGGCGCGCGTGCCAAGGCGCTGCAGCAGCACGGCGCTGTCCTCGTTGGACGCGGCCACCAGGGACTGCGTCAGGCCTTGCGGCACTTCGCGGTCGACGCCCGTTTCGGCCATCGAATCGAGCATGACGAGGCGGCGAAAGTGGCGGCCAAAATGGCGGGCGTGCAGGAAGCCCGCGAAGAGATCCTTCAGGAAGGCGATTTTCATTATTTTCTCCAGCATGATGCGGAGCGCGCACGAGCGCACTCCCGGGCCAGTGCGCAAAACGCAAAAAGCCCGTTACTGCGCCGCAGCGTGTGCGGCGCGAACTATGTCATCAGGGAGCGGAGGGGATGCCGCCGCTGCCTGCCGATTTCGGCAAGGCAGCGGCGAATGGGAGAATTCGGGCTTACCTTGCCTGGGTCAGGTCGATAACAAATCGACTACAAGAACTGTCCACAGGAGGAACTCCTAAAATTGAGATGCCCGGATTCTAGCCCTATTTATTACTTGAACTCAACCAATTTCTTGTAACGGCTTATGTCGGCATTGTGAACGCGATGGCATTCACCAGGGCTGCCGTGTCGCTCACACCGACCAGCGTGACCGAGCCGCCCGGTACGCTGATCAGCAGGTCATTCCCTACGTGAGTCACGTATTTGCTGACGAATTCCGCCGCCGTTATTGGCTTGCTGAAGATGTCCACGAAGTACAGCTTGTCCCCTTCGGACATACGGAAATCGCTGACACGGTCGTTGCCCATCTGCGCCTCGAACACGAAACAATCCGCGCCGGTGCCGCCGATCAGCGTGTCGTTGCCCTTCCCGCCGAACAGCACGTCGCGCGCGGCGCCGCCGTCCAGCAGGTCGTTGCCGCTGTCGCCGTACAGGTAGTCGATGCCGCCATTGCCATAGATCTTGTCGTCGCCATTGCCGCCGTACAGGGCGTCGGTGGCGGCGCCGCCGTTCAGGATGTCGTTGCCGTTCGCGCCCTGCAGCACGTTCTCGCCGTCGGTGCCTGTCAGGGTGTCGTTGCCGTTCCCGCCGTTCAGGACCTTGCCCTTGTCGGCGGTCGAGCCCCAGATCGTCAGCGTGATCGTGCTGGTGCTGACCACGCCCGCGTTATCGCACACCGAGTAGCTCATGGTGGCATTGACCTTCTGCCCCGTGCTCGCCCAGTCGAATTCATCGGACGATGTGATCGTGATGGACTTGCCGTCGCTGCCGATGGTCGCTTTCGCATAGACCTGGGACAGGTTCAATGCCTGCTTGGTGACCGGGTTCACGAGACTGGTGGAGGTTGTATCCGCCGCCCAGCTCAGGGTGCACTGGCCCACGCTCATCAGCTTCACGGCATCGCCCGCGTCCACGTCGAATGCATAGTCGGGGATGACGGGGATCACGATGGCCGCATTTTCCACCGTCGACAGCGAGATCGCCGCGGCCGTTGGAGCTTCGTTCACGTCACCGATATTCAGCGTGACGGCCTTTTGCGACGTGTTACCGGCGGCGTCCGTCGCGACCAGGGTGAAGTCGTACTTGCTCTTCGTCTCGAAGTCAGGATTGGCCAGCAGGCGCACGGCGCCGTCCGCGCCCAGGCTGAACTGGCCGGCGTCATCGTTGTTGTTGGCGAGCAGGCTGTAGCTGAAAGCGCGTGCATCGGTGGCCGCGGCCTGGTACACCAGCAGGTTCGCGCCGCTGTTTTCCGCCAGCGTGGCCGTTGCCGCCGACGTGAAGATGGGCGCGGCGGTGTCCAGCGCCAGGCTGGCGCCCAAACCCTGCGCCACATTGCCTGCGTAGTCCATGGCCGACACGCTGACCGAGATCGCGCCATCGGTCAGGCCGGTGAGGTTGACCAGGCCGTTGCTGCCGATGGCCGTGTGCACGCCATCGCTGAAGGTGACGGTGGCGTTGGCGTCGGCATCCAGGCCGGTGACGGTGTAGGCGACCGCGCCTTTCTCGGCGTTGCTGATCAGGTTGTCGGACACCTGCACAGCCAGGTTGCCGCCCACGTCGGCGGTCGTATCGAGCACGGTGGCCGCAGCTGCGCCGTTTGAGCTGTTGCCGGCGGTATCGGTGGCCGAGATGGACACCGTGATCTGGCCGTCCGTCAGCGTGGACAGGTTGACGGTGCCGTTACTGCCGATGACGGAGTGGTTGCTGGCGTCCTTGAAGGTTACGGTGGCGGTGGCGTCGGCATCCAGGCCGATGACGGTGTAAGCGACCGTGCCTTTCTCGGCATTATTGACCAGGCTATCCGACACCTGCACGGCCAGGTTACCGCCAACATCAGCGGTGGTATCGAGCACAGTAGCAGCACCTGCGCCGTTGGCGCTGTTACCGGCGGCATCGACGGCCGAGATGGACACGGTGATCGGGCCGTCCGTCAGCGTGGTCAGGTTGACGATGCCGTTGCTGCCGGTGACGGAATGGTTGCTGGCGTCCTTGAAGGTGACGGTGGCTGTGGCGTCGGCATCCAGGCCGAGAACGGTGTAGGCGACCGCGGATTTCTCGGCATTATTGATCAGGCTATCGGCAACCTGCACGGCGAGGTTGTTGCCAACATCGGCGGTGGTATCGAGCACGGCGGCCGCGCCTGCGCCATTGGCGCTGTTGCCGGCCGTGTCGGTGGCCGAAATGGAGACGGTGATCGGGCCATCCGTCAGCGTGGACAGGTTGGCGGTACCGTTGCTGCCAGTGACCGAATGGTTGCCGGCGTCCTTGAAGGTGACGGGGGCGGTGGCGTCGGCATCCAGGCCGGTGATGGTATAAGCGACCGCGCCTTTCTCGGCGTTGCTGACCAAGCTGTCGGCCACTTGCACGGCCAGGTTGCCGCCCGCGTCGGCGGTCGTGTCAATCGTGATGCTTTGCACGCCGGATGCTGCGCTGAGGTTGCCGGCGGCGTC
>DASWYX010000350.1:0-6968 GCA_036404755.1 Pseudoduganella sp. | reverse complement strand
AGGCCATCGATGTGGGGCGCGCGCTGCAGCAGGCCAAACAGCGCCGCGTAGAGAGCGGAAACGGCGGGCGGACGGGGATCGTGGTCGAGCAGGCGCGCCATCAGGCCGCTCTCGGCGAACACGAAGGTTTGCCAGCCCGCTTCCGCGTTGGCGCAGGCCACGTACAGGTCGCATTCCTCGGCGGCGACCGGCACGCACCAGCCGAAGTCCTCGGGAATGGCGGGACCGGTGAGCTCGAAACCGAGCGCGGGCAGCTCGGCGGCCACCCACTCAGCGAGCTGGCGGCCGAAGATGCCGGGATTGGTCAATTCGTCCTCGCCAGGAATGGCGGCGAAGTGCGAGGACTGGAACATCAGGATGGGGCTGTGCATGCTGATGCTCCCCGCCGCGTCTCGCGCGCGGCACGCTTTCGAAGGCCGCGTTGAGGCGGCGGATCAGCGGCTGGTTCATCGACACCGTATGACGGTTCCAGTGATCCATCGTCTTCTGCAGCTCGTTCTGCAGGCGTTGCGCGACCTGGTACTCGCGGCGGCTGGCGGCCCAGATGGCGAATTCGGCGCGCGCTTCGAAGCTGCCGAAGCGATTGACGGCGGACTCGAATTCGGCGCGCGCTTCCTCATCGCGTCCCGCGGCGGCAAAGGCTTGCGCCAGCAGCAGGCTGCTTTGCTCCGGGCGGTAGTTGCGGTCAGTGCGCCGGATGAATTCCAGGTGCGTGACGGCGTCCGACGGCTTGCCGCAGGCGATGTTCGCGCGCGCGGCGCCGAGGCGGATTTCGAGATCGCTGCCGAAGGCGCCCTGCAGGCAGGCCTCGTAAGTCTGCGCGGCTTCGGCGGTCTCGCCGGCTTCCAGCTGGGCAGCCGCCAGGCGCATCTGGTTTTGCGCGGTCGGCGTAAAGTCATAGGCGGCGCGGGCTTCGCGCAGTTCGCGGCCCGGGTCCAGCGACCTGGCGGCGGCGGCAACCGCTTTGCGCGCACCATGCTCGATGCGCGAATTCGGCAGGTACACGCCGAAGAAGTACACGACGCTGCCCAGCAGCGGGAAGCTGAACAGGATCAGCAGCCAGTACATCTGCTGGCGGCTGCGGATGGCGTGGATCGCAAAGAAGATGGCGACCAGGATGTGAAGGCCGACTCCGATAAACGGCATTGCTGAGGCTCCAATATTAGCGATGCCTCATTATATGCAATGTTCGCTTAGCGCTGGCTTAGCGGTTCCAGATGGATCAATAAACCACGGTCGGTGGCGCGGATGTAAGTGGGCTGGAACTGTACGCCGGCGTAGCGCAAGTCTTCCGGTTTGAAAGTATACAGGGGCAAATCGCGGATCAGCGAGTCGGCCAGCACGTTGCCGACGGCGCCCAGGCGGCCTTGGGTGCGCTCGTCCATGCCGTCGACGATGAAGTTGTCCAGCCGTGCATCGGCGAGGTAGACGGCGTTGCGGACATTGTCCACTTTCAGGTAGCCCGACAGCGTCAGACTGCCCTGCCAGCCGCTGCGCGCAAGCAGCGAAGTCACCGCCAGGTCGGTCGTCAGGGCCAGGCGGTCGGATTGTCCATCGGACGCCAGTTGCGGGCGCACCAGCTCGATATCGAACAGGCCCAGGGCGCGGTGATGCACCGGGAAGCGCTTTTCGAGGCCCGCCTGCAGGCGGTGCATCGGAACTTCCACATCGCGCGGCCCCACGAACGAGGCGCAGCCGCTGAGCGTGGCGGCGGCAATACAGGCGGCGGCGATCAATGTGCGGCGGGTGACGGTCATGCGCTTTCCTTTGTTTTAAATTGACTGCATCTTAACGGGGATTGGCGATGAACGGTTTACACGTGGGCGTTGCAGGGTGGTCGATTCCGAGGGCGATTGTGGACTCGTTTCCGTCCGAGGGGAGCGCGCTGCAGCGCTATGCGGCGGTATTCGACTGTGCGGAAATCAATTCTTCCTTCTATAAGCCGCACAAGCCGGAAACTTATGCGCGCTGGGCTGCCAGCGTGGGCGAAAACTTCCGCTTTGCCGTCAAGCTGCCGAAGGCGATCACGCACGAGGCGCGGCTGGCCGGCTGCGAGGCCCTGATGGACGGGTTTGCCGGCGAAGTGAGCGCCCTGGGCCCGAAGCTGGGCTGCGTGCTGGTGCAGCTGCCGCCGTCGCTGGCGCTCGATTTGCCGGTTGCGCGGGCGGCCCTGTCTGCACTGCGCACGCGCTTCGACTGCCTGCTGGCCTGCGAGGCGCGGCATGGAACGTGGTTCGGCAATGACGCGACTGCCCTGCTGCGCGAGTTCGGCGTCACGCGCGTGATTGCCGATCCTGCCGTCGGCGAGCCGGGGCCATATGTCGCCACGTCGCCGATGGCCTATGTGCGGCTGCATGGCAGCCCGCGGATCTACTGGTCTTCCTACGAGCCGGAGCGGCTGGCGCAGGTACGCGAATGGCTCAGCGCCCAGCCTTCAGGATGGTGCATCTTCGATAACACCGCTTCCGGGGCGGCAATGGCGAACGCGCTCGACCTGCGCGCGGCCCTGCGCTAATCCTTTGCACGACCATGACGGATGGGCTAATGTAAAAGTCGCACATTGCGCTTTCGACAGGAGCCCGCCATGAACCTCAAGAATTTTGCCGCGTCCATAATGACCTGCGCCGCGGTAGCGTTTTCTCCCGATGGTCATGCGGCGCCGACCGCCAACATCGTGCTGGTGCACGGCGCGTTTGCCGATGGTTCCGGATGGAAGGACGTGGCTGACCTGTTGATTGCCGCCGGCTACAAAGTCAGCGTCGTGCAGCACCCGGACTCAGACCTTGGCGAGGACGTGCGCGCCACCAGGCGCATACTCGATATGCAGGATGGGCCGGTTGTCCTGGTCGGCCACAGCTATGGCGGTACGGTTATCAGCGAGGCTGGCAATCATCCGAAAGTAAAGGCGCTGGTGTACGTCGCCGCGTTTGCCCCCGACTCGGGTGAGGACCCCAAGGCGCTGCGCGCCTCCCGCCCACCCGTCACGACCAACATCGTGCAGGCAGGCGATGGATTCATTATCCGTAATCCCGATAGCTTTGCGGCCGACTTCGCAGCGGACGTGCCGAAGGACGTCGCCAGATTCATGGCCATCTCGCAGGTGCCCACCTCGACCAAGGCGCTTACGAGCCCGATCACCACCGCAGCCTGGCGTACAAAGCCGAGCTGGTATGTGGTGGCGACCGAGGACCGTATTATTAATCCCGAGCTGCAGCGTTTTATGGCACAGCGCGCCGGCAGCAAAACGGTGGAGATCAAGGGTAGCCACTCCGTATTCATTTCGCAGCCGGCCGCGGTGGCAAAGGTGATTCAGGAAGCCGCTCAGTAAGCGTCATCACATTCGTATAGCCTTCACAATTTCTTCGGCCAGGGGACCGGCCGACGCCGGGTTTTGCCCTGTAAACAAGCGCCCGTCGACCACGACTTTAGGCTGCCAGGGCTCGGCTTGCAGGAATTGCGCGCCCTCTTCGACTAGCGCGTCTTCCAGCTTGAACGGCACGTCTTCTTCGGCGTAGCCGAATTCCTCCTTGTTCGTGAACCCCGTCAGTTTGCGCCCTCTGACGAGCGGTGTTCCATCAGGGAGTCTGACCCCAAGGAAGGAGCATGGCCCGTGGCATACCGCCGCCAGGATCATTCCGGCATTCCATGCGCGGGCAAGCGCCGTCTTGACGCCAGGGTCGGTGGCCAGGTCGGCCATTGGGCCCAGGCCGCCTGGCACGAAGACTGCGTCATAGTCGAGCACATCCACCTCTGAGAGTTTTCGGCTACGCGCCAGCCTGCGAATGGATTTCCCATTCCGGAACGCGACCTGGATCGGATCGTTCTCGTCATACCCGTCGTCCGTCGGGGCGCCGCCCAGTGGACTGACGTACTCCACGGCGATGCCGGAATTTTCGAATACATCTACAGGGTGCGCGATCTCCGGAAAGAAGTATCCCGTAGGACGTTTTTTCGGCCCAATCACGTGCGTGTTCGTTACGATAAACAGGATGTGCTTCACACTCATGGCGATCTCCTTGAGTTCCATGCTGCCCAACCGGCAGTCCACTTGTCATATTATCCAGTTGGTAGTGACCTTCAAGCTCCGCCGGCACATATTCCAATTCCGGCAATCCCGTTGCAAAATTACTACTTGCGCGCCCAAAGTTTAGTGTTATAGTTCACTACAACACCAGTCCATTAATACACCACTGGAGGAGCCGCAGTATGTGGAATGAAAACACGCCGATCTACCGCCAGCTCAAGGAGCGGGTAATTGGCATGATGCTGGACGGCTTGCTGAAGCCGGGAGACGCCCTGCCCTCCGTGCGGCAGGTCGCAGCCGATTATCAGTTGAATCCGATCACCGTCTCCCGCGCTTATCAGGAGCTGGTTGATGAAACCTTGGTAGAAAAACGGAGGGGATTAGGTATGTACGTCACTGAAGGCGCTGTCGATAAGCTGCTGTCCACCGAACGCGAACGCTTCGTGCGCGAAGAATGGCCCGCGATGGTCGAGCGCATTCGCCGCCTGGGGCTGGATATTGAACAACTGCTGCGCGCCGCCGCCGTGCCGCCGGCGCCGAATGGAGGCCGGGCATGAGCGCGCTGATCACGGCGAAAAACCTGACCAAGCGTTACGGCAAGAAGACGGTAGCGCTGGACCAGGCCAGCTTTGAAGTGCAGCCCGGCCGCATCGTCGGCCTGATCGGCCCGAACGGCTCCGGCAAGACCACCACGCTGAAGGCTATCCTCGGCCTCACGCAGTTCGACGGCGAGCTGTCGGTACTGGGCATGGACCCGCGCCTGCACCGCGATGAGCTGATGAAGGACGTGTGCTTCATCGCCGACGTCGCCATCCTGCCGAAATGGCTGAAGGTGAAGGATGCGATCCGCTTCGTGGAAGGCGTGCATCCACGCTTCAATCGCGCCCGCGCCGAAAAATACCTGGCTGCGACCAAGCTGAAGCCGGACATGAAGGTGAAGGCCATGTCCAAGGGCATGATCGTGCAGCTGCACCTGGCGCTGGTGATGGCGATCGACGCCAAGCTGCTGGTGCTGGACGAGCCCACGCTCGGCCTGGACATCCTGTACCGCAAGCAGTTCTACCAGAACCTGCTGGAAGACTACTTCGACGAGAACAAGACCATCGTCATCACCACGCACCAGATCGAGGAAGTGGAGCACATCCTCACCGACCTGATGTTCATCCGCGATGGCCGCATCACGCTGGCCGCGTCGATGGACGAAATCGGCGACCGCTACACCGAGGTGATGGTGCAGCCGGAATACATGACCGCCGCCAGCGCGCTGCAGCCCGTGTCGCAGCGCACTGTGTTCGGCAAGGCCGTGATGCTGTTCGACGGCGTGTCCCGCCACCAGCTGGAACGCTTCGGCGAAATGCGCACCCCAAGCGTCGCCGACCTGTTCGTGGCAAGCATGAAAGGAACATACGAGTGAAAACGATGAAATGGCTGATTGAGCGCGAGTACTGGGAGCACAAGGGCATGCTCGTGTGGGCGCCGCTCGCCGTCGGCGCCGCGATGGTGATCTTCACGCTGGTGATGCTGCTGGCGGGCCAGAAGTTCGAGTTCGACATCAATGGACATATGGCCGGCAACGGGACCACTGTCTACATTGCGCCCAACGAAAGCGCGCAGATCGCGCAGCTGGCCGCCACCGCTTATCCGATGGTCGCCGTGCCGGTGTACGTGATGCTGGGCTTCCTGGTGTTCTTCTACTGCCTGGGCGCACTGCATGACGAACGCCGCGACCGCAGCATCCTGTTCTGGAAATCGCTGCCGATTTCGGATGCGCAGACCGTGCTGTCGAAAGCCGCGGTGGCGCTGATTGGCGTGCCGCTGCTGATCGTCGCCGTCGGCTGCCTGACGTCGCTGCTGATCATGGCACTGGCCGGGATCGCGCTCGCCACCCACGGCGCCAACCTGTTCGGCGCACTGTTCTCGTCGGCGCAGTTCTGGCTGACGCCTTTGCGCCTGTTGTCGCTGGTGCCGATCTATATGCTGTGGGCGCTGCCGACTGTGGGCTGGCTGCTGCTGGTGTCCAGCTGGGCGCGCGGCCGTCCCTTCCTGTGGGCCGTGACCGCGCCTTTGCTGGCCGGCGCTGCGCTGGTGTGGATGGAGAAGGTGTTCCATCTGCCGGTGTACAGCAAGTGGGTGGGGGATTACGTGATCTCTCGCCTCCTGGTCGGCGTGATGCCGGGACAGTGGATCATCTTCAGCAACGACGCGCAGCATGCGATGTCCAGCACCAGCGGCCGCGATCGTCCGGTGGCGGCGGTGATGGAGTTCTTCCACCAGGCGTGGATGTCGCTCGGAACGCCGGAAGTGTGGGTTGGCGTGATTGCGGGCGTGGCGATGATCATCGCGGCCGTGTGGATTCGCCGCTGGAGTGAAGCGAGTTAAGCCCGCAGACCGCGCAGGCACGGCGGAGCAGCCGCACAGCGTCGTAGGGCGGATCATTGATCCGCCGTGTGTGATCAGCCCGCGGCCCCAGCGCGGAGAGCCAGGGCCCGCGGCGCCGCATCCAGCTTGAACAGGCCAACAACCTGCTCCAGCTGCGCCGCCTGTTCGCTCAGCGACTGCGCCGCGGCGGCGGCCTCCTCCACCAGCGCCGCATTGCGTTGCGTCGCATCGTCCATCTGCCCCACCGCCTCGTTGACCTGGCCGATACCCAGGCTCTGCTCCTGGCTGGCGCCGGCGATCTGCCCCATCAAGCCCGCCACCTCCTGCACCGAGCGCTCGATGTCCTGCATCGCCGTGCCGGCCGAGTCGGCCAGCTTGCCACCGTCGGCCACATGCTGCACCGACGCCGTAATCAATTCCTTGATCTCCTTGGCTGCGGCCGCGCTGCGCTGCGCCAGGTTGCGCACTTCGCTGGCGACGACCGCGAAACCCCGTCCCTGCTCGCCCGCGCGCGCCGCTTCCACCGCCGCATTCAGGGCCAGGATATTGGTCTGGAAAGCGATGC
>DASWYX010000349.1:0-12576 GCA_036404755.1 Pseudoduganella sp. | reverse complement strand
GCCGTGCCACTGCTCGATTCGGGCAGCAGCACCGACGCCGCGGGCGTCAGATCGCCCGTCTGCCGATTGTGAATGCGCGACACTCCGGCCTGCAGATTGATACGGGGGCGCAGCAAGGCGTCGCCCTGCACCGCCTTTTCCTGGCCCGCGACCAGCGCCTGATCCGAGGCAAGACTGGCCGGATCATTGCTTAGCGCCTGGCGGTAGGCATCGGTTACGTCCATGGCATGCGCCAGCCCGCCGTGCAGGGCCACCAGGAGGCCGAGCGCTGCCGGCAGGGTTTTCAGTTGCATTTTCATCGAAATTCTCCTCACACTGCCGTTGGACGCTTGGCGCGATACCAGGCCGCATACAGCGCCGGCAGGAAGATCAGGGTCAACAGGGTCGCGACGGCAAGGCCGCCCATGATGGCCCACGCCATCGGTCCCCAGAACACCGAGTGGGTCAGCGGAATCATCGCGAGGATGGCTGCCAGCGCGGTCAGTACGATCGGACGCAGGCGGCGTACCGCCGATTCCACGATCGCATTCCACAATGGCGTGCCGTTTGCCATCTCCTGGTCGATCTGCACCACCAGGATCACCGAGTTCCGGATAATCATGCCCGCCAGCGCAATCACGCCCAGCATCGCCACGAAGCCAAACGGAATCTGGAACGCCGCCAGGATGACTGCCACGCCGATCATGCCCAGCGGAGCCGTCAGCAGTACCAGCGCCATCTTCTTCATGTCCTGCAGTTGAATCATCAGCAGTACCAGCACGACGATGACCGTCACCGGCATGACCGCGAACACGGAGTTCTGCGCCTTCGCGCTGGACTCGGAAGCGCCGCCAATCTCGATGCCGTAGCCGAGCGGAAGGTCCTTGGACAGGGCTTGCAGCATCGGCCACACGGCATTGGTCACGTCCGGCGCCTGTGCGCCTTCCACGTCCGCACGCACCGTCAGCGTCGGGATGCGGTTACGGCGCCACAACTGGCTCTCTTCGCTGTCCAGCGTCAGGCGGGCCACTTGCGAGACCGGCACGAACTTGCCTTCGCGCAGATAGATCTTGGCATCCTTCAGGTTATTCAGGTCGGTACGCTCCGCCGCGACAAGGCGCGCCATGACGGCGATCGATTGATCATCCTCGCGGTATTGCGTGATCGGCGTACCGGACAGCGAAGCTTCCAGTGCGGCCTTGATCTGCACCGAGCTCACGCCCAGCGCACGCGCCTTGTCCTGATCGACATCGACACGCACACGCTTCACGCGCTCGCCCCAGTCTTCATTCACGGCGCGCACATGCGGATTGGTGCGCACAATGACGCCCACTTTCTGGGCGATCTCGCGCACCTTCGCCGGATCGTTGCCATACACGCGGAACTGCACCGGGTAGCCAACCGGCGGGCCATTTTCCAGGCGGTTCACGCGGCCTCGCACATTGGCGAAACGTCCGTCGAACAGCTTGCGCACCTTGGCGACGACACGTTCGCGTGCTTCCCCGCCCTTGGTCATGATCATCATCTCACCCAGGTTCAGGTTGGGCGTCTGCACGTCGAGAGGCAGGTAGAAGCGCGGCGCGCCATCGCCGACGAAACTGGTGACTGCTTCAATATCAGGATCACCCTTGAGCAGCTTTTCCATTTCGCGCACTTCGGCTTCACTCGCCTCGAACGTGGACGCTTTCGGCATCCACAGGTCGACCATCAGCTCCGGCCGGTCGGAAGCCGGGAAGAACTGCTGCGGCACCGCCTTGAAGAGCACCAGCGACCCGACGAACGCGGCCAGCGTGATCGCGATCACCCAGAAGCGCTGGCGCAGGCAGTAATCCACGAAATGGCGGAATTTGACGTAGAAGCCCTTCTGGTACACAGCGTCTTCGTCATGGTGGGCGTGTGGTTCTTCCTTCAGCAGCTTGTAGCCGATGAACGGCGTAAACAGCACGGCCACGATCCACGACAGGATGAGCGAGATGCCCACCACCTGGAACAGGGAGTACACGTACTCGCCGGTGCCGGACTTGGCAAAGCCCACCGGCAGGAAGCCCGCAGCGGTAATCAGCGTGCCGGTCAGCATCGGGAAGGCCGTGGCGGTATAGGCGTAGGTCGCGGCGCGGAACTTGTCCCAGCCCTGTTCGAGCTTCAGCGCCATCATTTCGACCGCGATAATCGCGTCATCGACCAGCAGGCCCAGTGCAATGATCAGCGCACCCAGCGAAATGCGCTGCAGGTCGATGCCCATGATGTACATGACCAGGAAGGTCATGGCCAGCACCAGCGGAATGCACAATGCAACGACGAGGCCCGTGCGCACGCCCAGCGAGAAGAAGCTCACGGCCAGCACGATCAGCACGGCTTCGGCCAGGCTTTTCTTGAATTCGTGTACGGCATGTTCGACAACGCGGGGCTGGTCGCTGACAGCGTGAAGCTGCACGCCGACCGGCAGACTTGCCTGGATGCGCTTGACGGTTTCATCGAGCTGCGTGCCAAGATGGATCACGTCCCCACCCTTGCGCATGCTGACCGCCAGGCCCAGCGCCGGCTGGCCGTTGAAGCGCATGCGCGCCACGGCAGGCTCCACGAAGCCACGACGCACCTCGGCAATGTCGCCCAGGCGGAAGGTGCGCTCGCCGGCACGAATGCCGATCGCGCGGATGCCCTCCACCGAGTCGAACTCGCCGCTGACGGTCAGCCTGACCTGTTCGGCCGCGGTCTGCACCGTGCCTGCCGCCGCCACGGCATTGGCCTGCGCCAGCGTGGATGCGATCAGCGCAGGGTCCAGGCCCAGCGAAGCCAGCTTGGCGGTGGACATCTCGACATAGATTTTCTGCTCCTGCTTGCCGACCAGTTCAACCTTGTTGACGTCGGAAACGCGCAGGAATTCGTCGCGCGCCGCATCGGCCATTTTGCGCAGGTCCTCGTACTGGAACCCGTCGCCGGTGATCGCATACATATTGCCGTACGTATCGCCGAATTCGTCATTGAAGAACGGTCCCTGCACACCCTGAGGCAGGGTGTGGTTGATGTCCTTGAGCTTCTTGCGCACCTGGTACCACACATCCGGCACCCTGGATGGCGGCACGGCTTCGCGCAGGTTGATCTTGATCTGGGTTTCGCCCGGCTTGACGTAGGTCGACATGTAGTCGATCCCCGCCACGCCCTGCAGCTTGCGCTCCATCAGGTCCGTCACCTGGTCGGCCATCTGCTGGGCAGAGCTGCCGGGCCAGTAAGCCTGCACCACCATGGTCTTGATGGTGAATTCCGGATCTTCCTTCTGGCCCAGGCTACCGTATGCCAGGATGCCCGCGATAGACAGCAGCAACAGCAGAAACGCAATCATCTGCTGGTGCTTGAGCGCCCATTCGGATAAATTCAGCCCTTTCATTTACCACCTCCAGCGAGCAGCACGTGCTGATCGGGTTGCAGCATGTGCACGCCGGCCGTCACCACGGTCTCGCCACCGGCCAGGCCGGAAGTCACCAGGACATTGTCGTTCTGCGCGCTGCCCAGCTTCACTTCACGGGCAACGACGCGCTGGGTCTTGGGATCGACAACCCAGACGCTGCGCTTCGCCCCGCCGTCGATGATCGCGGTCAGGGGCAGGCGGATGGCGCTCTTGCCATCAACGTCGGGAGCCAGCACGGAGGCCGTCATGCCCAGGCGAAGGATGGCGGGGTCGGGCTGGCTGATCGAAATACGTGCCGAATAGGTACGGGTCACGCTGTCGGTGTCCGGCGCCAGTTCACGCAGCGTGCCAGTCCAGCTTTGGCCGGGGTGGGCCCAGACCGACACCTGCAGCTTGTGCGCCTGGCGCAGTTCATCCACGCGCGACTCCGGAATGCTGATGGCCACTTCGCGCTCGCCATCAGCGGCCACCGTCACCACCGCCTGGCCTGGCGCGACCACCTGCCCGGTTTCCGCGCGCAGGACGCTGACCACGCCGTCGCGATCCGCCACCAGGGTCGTGTAGCCGCGCTGGTTGGCGCTCAATTGTTGCCGCGCCTGCGCGGAACGCAACTGGGCTTCCGCCTGCTCCAGCGCCAGACGCTGGTGATCGACTTCCGCTTGCGATGCAAACTGGTGGGTCAACAGGGCTTCCGCACGGCGCAGGTCCAGGTTGGCCTGGCTGACGCGGCTCTTGGCGGCATCCACCTCGGCGCCGGAAGCTACCAGTTGCAGGCTTTCCTGGGCAGGATCGAGTTGCAGCAGCGGCTGGCCGCGTTTGACGTGGGTGCCCACTTCGACCAGGCGGGCCACAATTTTTCCGCCGGTACGGAAACCGAGCTGGCTTTCGTAGCGGGCGCGGATTTCGCCCGAGTAGCTCGCGCCAACCGTGCCATTGCTTTCACCCACGACAACAGTACGCACGGGGCGCACTTCCTCGTGCGCAGCTTCCGGGGCTTTGGAACAGCCGGCCAGCAGGCCGATCACGCCGAGCGCGACTGCTGCTTTTCGATAATTCAGGTTCACTTGAGATGTCCTCCAAAATCAGGTTACCTGCACTATACACCATAACGACGACAGTGTCAGTATGACGTTACAGTCAACTTGACACTGATGGCAATTTGGCAAAACAAGGGCGCCCGAGGCGGTGCCGCCTCAGGCAAATGGAAGATAGGCAGGGAAATGCGCAACCCGGGCGGCCCGGTGTGGTGGCGCCGCCGCGCGGAGGGGGGAAAAACGGGAAGGCCTGGCAGGAAACCAGGCTGGAGAGCTTAGCTGTTGCCGGGTTCCTGGGCAGTGATGCGCGCCTGGGCACGCGCCAGCAGGGAGTCATCGTCGGGAATGAGTTTCGGCAGCGGGCCGGCGGTGACAGCATCGGCGTCCGCCACGCTCAGGCCCAGCGTGCGCATGATCGCCGCCACAACCTTTTCCGGAAGATCTTTCGGCGTGCGGCCGCGCGCCATGCGGTCGATGGCGACCAGTCCGGCGCCCGCAATCAGGTCCAGCACGATATCGAGCGGCACGTCGACGAAATCGCCCCGCTTCTGCCCCTCCTCCAGGTCGGCCGGCAGATAGCGGAAAGCACTCTTCTGGTGTTCCAGCAGGCGCAGGCCGGCGGCCGCGAAGAAGCGCGCCAGCAGCGCGTGCTTGCGGGCTAGGTGCAAATAGCAGCGCATGCCCGTTGCCACGCGCAGCGCGGGATCCGCGATGTCGCCCACGGCCGCTTCGATCAAGCCCACCATTTCGCCGCTAAGCTCATCGGCGACGGCCAGCAAGAGCTCTTCGTTGGTGCGGAAATAGTTATAGAACGATCCCTGCGAGACCTCCGCCAGGGCCTTGACGTCCGGGATGACGCTGGCGCCTACGCCCTTCTCCGCGAACACGATCATCGCGGTTTCAACCAGGCGCCTTCGCATGCGCTCGCGACGTTCTGCGGCTACACGAGGGCGGTGGTCAGTGGACTTGGAGGCAGCTGGCATGGTCTGTTCGCAATGGAGGAAACGCCGCGATCATATCAGATCTGATGTGCAATGCGCCCTAGCCCTCAAACAACTGCGTGCGCCGCAGGATTGAATCGGCAGGCAATTCAAAGGAAGGCAAGGGCCGCGTTGCCAGATGCATTGCTTCCTGGTCGTCCATCCCAAGCGTGCGCAGCATGGCTCTCGCGCTGGCGTCCACGTAGTCCGCGTCAAGGCCTTCCCGCACGATGGTGCATGCTGCGCTGGCTACCACCCCTACAAGCAGGTCGATTCCCATGCGCTGATCGATGTCGCCAAAGCGCTTTGCAGCGACGCCCAACGTCACGTCGCGCGACAGGTACTTTACGCCAACCAGGCTGCTGTTGGCCGCCGGGAATGGCAGGCCGGCCATGAAATGCCCATAGAGAGGAAAGCGCCTTACGGCAAGCAGCAGGAGGCGTGCGCCGCAAGCGATGCGTTCCGCAGGGTCGTCGCACAGCTGTACTACGGGATCAATGGCGCGCAGGAGATCGTCGTTGATCTCGCTGGCCACGGCTTCCAGCAACTCGTCATTGGTGCGGAAGTAGTTATAAAACGAGCCGCGCGCCACGCCCGCCTGTGCGATCACATCGTCGATGACTGCCTGCGGTCCCTTCTGCGCAAACACCAGCAGCGCGCTCTCCAGCAATTTGGCGCGGGTCCGCTCGCGGCGCTTGGCGCCGACGCGCGTCCGATGGTTTGAAGTGTCTTCAGTATTCATGATCATCCTTTGTTTTAAGGGATTGTACGCAAATTGTAATTGACATCCAAGTCATTCTGACGGTATCGTCACTATCACAGACGAATCGGCCGCCTTTTTTTCACGGCCGAACAATACTGGAGACCCTAAATGAACCAAGCCACACAGGCTGCGCTGCGCACGCCGCCAGCCTATCCGGAAAGCGCTCTGCCTGCCGGCATCCAAAAGCTGCCGCGCCCCGAGCCACTGGTCAAAGCACAGTCCCTCGCCTTCCTGATGTTCGAGAAACCGGACCTGGATGCCTGCGAAGCCTTTCTTAGCGACTTTGGCATGCAACGGGCCGAGCGCAGCGATGAGCGCTTGCTGATGCGCGGGCATGGCGCCGCGCCGTGCATTTTCATGGCCAGGCGTGCCGCCCGCGCACGCTATACAGGCGCGGCGTTCACTGTCGCGAACGAGGCACAACTGCAGAAACTGACATCGCTGCCGGGCGCGCGACGTCTTTCAACAACAGAAATTCCCGGCGGCGGCAGCGGCGTCGAGCTGCGCGACCCGGCCGGCAACGCGCTGTGGCTGATCACTGGCCAGCAGCCGCTGCCCGCTCTTCCCCTGCGTGAGCCGCTGCACCAGACGAACAGCTATCGTGAGACGCGCCGCGTCAACGTCACCATCCGCCCGCCGCTTGAACCCGCGGCCGTGGCCAGGTTGGGCCACGTCGTCATGCAGACGGTGGACTTTTCGGTCATGGCTGACTGGTATATGCGCCATCTGGGCCTGATTCCGACCGACGTGCAATACCTGGCCGATGGTTCGCCCAACCTGGCTTTTTTCCGCCTGGACCTGGGCGACACGCCGGCGGATCACCATAGTTTCGTGCTCGCCGGCGGCATCGAAGAAAAGTATGAGCACAGCGCTTATGAAGTGGTCGACCTCGATGCGCTCGGCCACGGCCATAACGTCCTGCGTGCCAACGGCCATCGCCACATGTGGGGCATTGGCCGCCACGTCCTGGGCAGCCAGCTGTTCGACTACTGGTACGACCCAGACGGCATGGAATTCGAACACTACACCGATGGGGATGTGTTCACAGCCAGCCACGAGACGCATTACGTACCCCTCGAGCTGTCGGGCATCTGGGCCTGGGGTGACGACGTGCCGCCATCCATGGGCGTGAAACGCGATCTCGGCACGGTCTTCAAGGTGCTGCGCCTGCTGTGGCAAGGGCGCATCAAGCTGTCGCGCCTGAAGTTGCTGGGCGGCGCAATGGCCAAGGCACGGCCATGGCTGTGATGCACCTGGCATTCCCAATCAAATCGAAGGAGTAGACATGGCAGTCCAAGTTGTCCACTATGCGCTCGCTGGCGTCCCTGCATGGGGCGTCGTCCACGGGCGCCGTATCGCGCCGCTCTCGCGCCCTTTTGCCAGCACTGGCCAGTTCGTCCGCGAAGGCATCGACGAAGCATGGGCCAGCACCCCTGCCGATGCAACGCTGGCTATCGACGCAGTCACTCTGCTCTCGCCGGTGACGTCCAATCAGCAGTTTCTCTGCCAGGGTATCAACTACGCCAGCCACGTTCGCGAGTCCGGCATGGACCCGGACAAGATCGCGTTCAACACCCTGTTTACCAAAGCCTCGTCGAGCCTGGCCTCGGCGCACGCCGATATCGTGCGCCCCGCTCACGTGCGCCTGCTTGACTATGAAGTTGAACTTGGCCTGGTGCTGCGCCGGGAGATCACAGGCCCCGTCAGCGTTGAACCGCATGCCTTGCACGAATGGCTGGCGGGCGTGACCATTGTCAACGACATCACGGCACGCGACGTGCAGCTGCCCCAGGTGCAGTTCTACAAGGGCAAAAGCTACCGTACCTTTGGCCCGACCGGTCCGTTCCTGCTGCTGCTCACGCCGGCGGAGTGGCGCCGCTGGCCGGACCTGCACATGCAGTTGCAGGTCAACGGGAAACTGCGCCAGAAGACCTACTGCGGCGACATGATCTATCAGCCGCACAAAACGCTGACCGAGCTGTCGGCACTGCACGATCTGCAGCCCGGCGACCTGATTGCGACCGGCACGCCCGCCGGCTGCGCCGCCCGTGCCCCCGGCAAGTTCGCCATGTGGATGATGCGCCACGTGCTGTCCGATGCCACCAAGTGGCGGCTGTTCATCCAGAAGGGCTTGTCCAACCCGGCCTATCTGCAGCCGGGCGACACCGTCACGGCATCCATCCGTACCGACGACGGCACGCTCGACCTTGGTGAACAGCGCAACAAGGTCGTTGCGCCATGAGCGGCCCTTGCGTTGCGGCGGCAATCAGTGCATTTGGCGGCGCGGAGAACATTGCCGTGCGCGAGATGCCGCTGCCGCAACCCGGGCGCGGTGAAATCGTGGTGCGGGTGGACGCCGCATCCGTCAATCCGATCGACACGCGCCGCCGCGCCGGCTATGGCCGCCGCTTGCTGTCGCTGAAAGGCGCGGCAAGCTTGCCGCTCGTGCTGGGCAATGACTTCGCCGGCACCGTGTGCGCCGTTGGCCGCGGCGTCACCGCCTTTCGCGAAGGGGACGCCGTCTTCGGCGCCAAGCCGCCTTCCAGCCTCGGCACCCATGCCACGCACGTCGTGCTGGACGCCAATCTGGCGCTGCCTCAACCCCGCGGGTTGAAGGCGGCCCAACTTGCGGTACTGCCGTATAACTTCCTGACGGTCATGCGCGCCTTCAGCGGAGCCGGCATCACGCGCAGCACCGTCGAGGGCCGCCGCGTGCTGGTACATGGCGCCTCCGGTGGGCTCGGCCTCATCGCACTGCGCCTGCTGCACGCGATGGGCGCGCAGGTGACGGCCACCGCCAGTGCGGGCAAGCACCTGGCCTGCACGCAAGCGGGCGCCACGAACGTCATCGACCGCCAGGCAATTCCGCTGCGCGCGCTGACCAGGGAATACGCCGCAACGCTGAATTTTGCCCGCTGGGAGGATGACGTGGACCTGCTGCGCCTGCTGGCGCCGGGCGCGACCGGTCACGCCACCACTGTTCACCCCCTGCTCGCGCAGGTCGACGTGAACGGCCTCGTTGGCGGCCTCGCCAGCGCCTTGTGCATCAAGCGGCGTGTGGCCGCGCATCGTCCGCAGGGAGCGCGCTATGCCTGGACCGTGTTTCGCGCCGACCAGGAGCCACTGGCCAGCCTGCGCGAATTTGCGCCGCTGCTAAACCCACCCACCGAACTGGTGCCGTATGCGCTCGCCGAAGCGGCGCAAGCGCATCGGCACGTCGAGCAGCACACCCTCGGGCGGGCCGTCCTGCTGCCCCAATGGACCAGTTAGATCCGACATTCCGGAGGAGAACCCATGTCTAACAATAATATTCACATCAATACACCAGCAACATCCGTCATCCGCAGCCGGACCGATCTCTTCACACTCGAGAAGACGGTATGGCGCGACCATGTATCCGCCCACAACACCTACGAGGTCCTGCGTCGTGCCGCGTCGCGCCAACCGCAGAACACCGCACTGCGCTTCGTCCTGCAGGGCGACCCGGACGCACCCGCGTTCACCCTCACCTACCAGTCGTTCTTCGCACGCGTGACCCAGGCGGCAAACGCTTTCCACCGCGTTGGCATTGGCGCCGGCAAGGCAGTCGCGCTATTGATGCCCAACCTGCCGGAAACGCACGCCGCCTTGTGGGGAGCGCAGGCCGCCGGTATCGCCAACCCCATCAATCCGATGCTGGAGATCGACCATATCGCCGCCATCATTGACGAGACCAGGGCCGAAGCCCTGGTGACGATGGCAGCCTTGCCGGACAGCGACATCTGGCAGAAGGCCGTGGCCGTCGCAGAGCGCTGCCCCAGCATCCGCACCATCTTCATGGTCGACATTGATCCTTACGTGGAGCCGGCCCACCGCGGCGCCCTGCAGGTACTGCGTGTCGCAGCGCCATCGCCCAGGCGCGACGGCCTGCTGCTGATACCCTTCAATGCAGCGCTGGCGCAGGAGCCGGCCGACCACCTGGTCTCCGGCCGCGACATCCAGCCGGGCGACGTCTGCGCCTACTTCCACACCGGCGGCACCACGGGGCTTCCCAAGGTGGCCCGGCACACCCATCTGAATGAGTGCTTTGTCGCCGCCATGCTTCCGCTGCTGCAGCCCGATCATCACATTGTGCTGTGCGGCCTGCCGCTATTCCATGTCAATGGCGCCATCGTCACCGGCCTGGCGGCCTTTAGCGCCGGCTGGGAAGTTGTGCTGCTCACCCCGCAAGGCTACCGCGGCCGCGGCGTACTACCCAACTTCTGGCGCCATGTGCAGCGCTTTGGCGCTACCAGCTTCAGCGGCGTGCCGACCGTCTTTGCCACGCTCGCCAACCTGCCGCTGAACGATGCCGACATCTCCACGCTGCGCGTGGCCTTCTGCGGCGCCGCGCCATTGCCGCCGGAAGTGGCGCGCCGCTTTGAGGAAGTGGCCGGCATCCCCTTGTGCGAAGGCTATGGCCTGACCGAGGCCGCCTGCATCTCGACGGTGCATCCGGCAAGCGTGCCACGCCGTGCCGGCAGCGTTGGCCTGCGCCTCCCATTCCAGGCCCTGCAGCCATGGAAGGTCAACGGTGAAGGCAAGGCCATCGAGCCCTGCATCAACGGCGAAGTCGGCGTCATCGGGTTGAATGGCCCCAACGTATTCCCCGGTTATCTGCGCGAGCGCGACAATGAAGGGATCTGGCTTGCGCCCGGCTGGCTCAATACCGGTGACCTGGGCTATCTGGATAGCGATGGTTTCCTGCATCTGACAGGCCGCGCCAAGGACTTGATCATCCGGGGCGGACACAATATCGACCCGGCCATGATCGAAGACGCATTGCTGCATCACCCGGCCATCGCCATGGTCGCGGCGGTCGCCCAGCCCGACCCGCACGCCGGTGAATTGCCGGTTGCCTACGTCACCCTCAAGCCCGGCGCCGTGATCGGCGAGGACGACCTGCTGGCTGCCGCCCGCGAGCTGGTGCCGGAACGCGCCGCAACACCGGTACGCATTGAAATCCTGCAGCAAATGGTGCTGACGGCCGTCGGCAAGATCGCCAAGGCGGAACTGCGCCTTCGCGCCGCCCGGCATGTGCTGGCCAAATTGCTGGCCGAACAGGGCATCGATGGCGAACTGACCGTGATGGCAACGTCCGATCGCGGCACGGTAGTCCGGTTGCGCTGCGCAGCCGGCGACATCGGCCGCGCCAGCGTCGCCCTTGCGCCCTTCCCTTATGTCATCGACGTGCAAGCACAGGACGGAGAGCAGCAATGAACGCACACATCACCACTTCCGTCGACGTCCTGGTCGCCGGCATGGGGCCTGTCGGTGCGACGGCCGCCAACCTGCTGGGCCGCTATGGGCTGCGCACCCTGGTCATTGACAAGGCACACGATATCTTCATGGCGCCGCGCGCCATCGTGCTCGATAACGAAGCCCTGCGTATCCTGCAAATGGCCGGACTGGAGGAAGGCGCCTTTGCTACATGCGCCATTCCCGAAGTACAAATGCACTCGCCGCTGTATGGTTTCTATGCCCGGGCCAAGACGGCTGGCCACATCGACGGCCACCCCCGCCTCGTCACTTTCTACCAGCCCGAGCTCGAGCGCGTGCTGCGCAGCCGCCTGGCACAGTACCCCTGCGTGCAAACGGCAACGGGCACGGAGCTGGTTGACTTCAGCGAAGACGGGCGGGGAATCCGCGCCACGCTGCGCCAGCCGGACGGTCAGTTGACGACGGTGCAGGCGCGCTTCCTGATCGGCGTGGACGGCGCCAACTCCTTCGTGCGCAAGCACGCAGGACTGGGCTTTGAGGGCAGAACGTTCACCCAGGATTGGCTCGTGGTCGACACCATCAACGCTCCGGTACCGATCAACCACATCGAGTTTATCTGCGATCCGC
This sequence comes from Pseudoduganella sp., assembly GCA_036404755.1. GTDB lineage: Bacteria > Pseudomonadota > Gammaproteobacteria > Burkholderiales > Burkholderiaceae_D > Rugamonas. The sequence goes on along the minus strand of DASWYX010000349.1, from coordinate 549 downwards.
GCCGTCCCTCGCCCCACATGCCGGCGCCGGGCAACCGCCAGCGCTGGGAGTTCATGCTGCATCCGGGCGAAACGCGGGAGCAGATGGAACACCCGGACACCATCCGCGCCCTGCTCGCCCCCTGGGTCGATGCGCGCGACTGCACGATCGAGCGCACTGCGGTCTACCGCTTCCATGCACGCATGGTCGATTGCTTCAGCAAAGGGCGGGTCTTCCTGGCCGGTGACGCCGCGCACATCACGCCGCCCTTTGTCGGCCAGGGCCTGGTGGCGGGCTTGCGTGACGTGGCCAACCTGTGCTGGAAGCTCGCCTGGGTGACGCAGGGCCGTGCGCCGGAATCGATTCTCGCCAGCTATGACGTCGAACGCAGGCCCCATGCGCGCTCCATCATCAATATGGCGCGCATGATGGGAGCCCTGGTCATGCCGCGCAACAAACTGGCGGCATTTCTGGTCCACGGCTTCATGCGCACCATGCATCGTTTGCCGTTTACCCGGCCTATCTTTGAAGATTTGAAGGTCAAACCGGCTAACCGCTTCCGCCATGGAC
>DASWYX010000348.1:0-3726 GCA_036404755.1 Pseudoduganella sp. | reverse complement strand
GGAGAACATCGCCGAAATCGACAACGGCATGGCGGTCAAGAAGTCCGCCGGCCTGATCGAAGCCTGGGGCGCCGCTGACGCCAGCCGCATCGCGGAACTGACGCGCGAGCTGACCACTGGCGACACCGTGAGCGCCAATTTCATGGGCGGCACGCTGCTGGGCAAGCGCAATCCCGAGATGGCCGACCGTATCGGCGCCATCATGGAGGGCGGCGGCACGCCGTTCGTCGGCATCGGCCTGCTGCACCTGGTCGGCGAGCATGGCGTGCCGGCGCTGCTCAAGCAGCGCGGCTATGAAGTCGAAAAACTGTACTAAGCCGGCTTAGCGCGCGATCATCACCGAGCCATTGCGGTAGCTGACCCGGTCGCCGGGTTTGTAGCCGGGCATGGTGGTCACAGTCACCATCTGGTTGGTACCGTCATCCTTGCGCAAGGTAACCCGGTAAGCCTTGTCCATCGGCGTACCGGCCGCTGCCGCGCCTACCGCCCCGCCTGCCGCCGTGCCCAGGTCCGAGCGCGGCACTTCCTCTACCAGGACCACCGTCGCGTCATACTGGTCGGTGCTGCTGGCCGACGAGGACTGGGTCGCTCCGTAGCCACTATTCGTGCTGGAGGCGCCGCCGTCCGTGCTGGCGCTGCGGTTGGTGCCCATTTCCGAGCACGCGCCCAGGGCCAGGCAAATGGCCATCATCATGATCGTCTTCATTTTCAACTCCTGTTGTGAAGGTCCGAGTCAGACAGTCTGCGCCGCACAATATTTGCGCACGGTTGAAGTAGTTTGATCCACATCAAACTGCTTTAAGATAGTTGAACGATAATTGTCCCGTAGTAATTTCAGGACACTATCATGCAGCAACGCAGGACGGACACGGTAATCACCGAACTGACCGAAGCGACGGTTGGGGCGATTGACGACCCGCGCTACCGCTTCGTCTTCAACCAGGCTTTGCACAGCCTGGTACGCCTGGCCAAATCAGAACAATTGCTTGAAATGCGGCGCGATGCCGAGCGGGCGGCCGGCTTAGACGGTGCGGACTTTGCTTGCGGTCCAGAGCAGCCACATAAGGCTGGCGGATAGCAGGGCGGCGGTGCAGTCGATCATCCAGTCGTTGATGGAGCCGTGGCGGTAGGGCAGGAAGCTCTGCACCGTTTCATCGATGGCGCCCATCGCGGCAATATGCAGCACGGCCTTGAACGCGCGCTGGGCATTGTTGCCGCTGCTGCCGGTAAAGATCAGGAAAGCCAATCCCGCATAAGCCATGCCGTGCAGAACCAGGCCGGTCGCCCACACGGCCGCTTCAGCGCGCGCACCGGGAATCGAGCCGATGATGACGATCATGACGAACAGTACGATGGCGCTCCAATAGCGCAGGCGGGCACGGGAAGGCGTCAGCAGCAGCTGGTGCAGGAAATTAAGCATGGGGGGAAGATACCACGGAATGGGGTGCGCCGGATGGGCTCCGGCGCACCTCTCTGCCACCACGCATATCGGTTGCATGTGTCGCAGATGTGTCCATTATATGGAGCGTCTATGACTTCTCTATGACACAGATCAAGGTTTTCGCACGCAGCTCCGGCGCGCAAAAAAAATGCCCGCTGGTGAAAGCGGGCTTCAAACTATTTTCTTGGAGGAGAATAGTGGAGACGGGTGCAATTATGGTGCATCACAGCATATATGTCTAATTTCTGTTTTCGATAAGCGACATAAAAATTCTATATATCTCTCAATCCTTGACCGGGACCGTGTAGTTCAAGGCCATGCGGCCGCCGTCCACGAACAGGGTCTGGCCGGTCATGTAGCTGGCGTCGTCGCTGGCGAGGAAGGCGGCGATGGAGGCAACTTCTTCCGGTTCACCGCAGCGTCCCAGCGGCGTGCGCGAGAGGATGGTGTGGCGCGCCTCGGCGCTGGAAAGCACCGCCTGCTTGGCCAGTTCGGTCAGGATGGTGCCGGGTCCGATACCGTTCACGCGGATGCCGTAAGGGGCCAGGTTCAGCGACATGACCTTGGTCAGCTGGTTGATGCCGCCCTTGGAGACCACGTAAGGCACCTGGTCCGGAATCGCCAGCTCCGAGTTCACGCTGGACATATTGATGATGCAGCCCGCCTGCTGCTTGACCATTTCACGCGCGGCCGCCTGGCTGCACAGGAACATGGACTTCAGGTTGATCGCGAGCACCCGGTCGAAGTCCTCTTCGGTGAGGTCGAGGAAGCTTGCCTTGTGCGTCACGCCGGCGTTGTTGACGAGGATGTCAATGCGGCCGAATTCCTTGACGGTGGCGTCGATCATCGCGTCCACGTCGGCCTTGTGGCTGACGTCAGCGGCGAAGAAACGGGCCTGGTCGCCCAGCGCTTCGGCCGCTTGCTGGCCTTCCGGCTTCACGTCCACCAGCATGACCTTCGCGCCCTCCGCGATCAGGCGCTTGGCGCAGGCCAACCCGATGCCCTGGGTTGCGCCGGTGACGATGGCTACTTTGTTGTGCAGTTTCATATTCGTTGGGGCGGCGGATCAATGGTCCGCCTTTATGATTTGTGAGAACACAATTTTAGAGTATCACCGCCTGGTCCGGCAGCTGGTTCGGCCGCGAGCCGTCGTTCGGGTAGTGGCGGGTGAGCAGGGTATTCAGTTGCTCGAGGGCGGAGAGGGTGCTGTTGTGGAAATCGCCCTTGGCAAAGCCCTGGGTCATGGTCTGGCAGATGATTTGCCATTCGATGTCCGCCACCAGCCGGCCGACATGGCGGTCGGCGACGATGTCGACCGCACGCTCGGCAAGGTTCACATAGATCAGCACACCGCAGTTTTCTTCCGTGTCCCACACGCCGTATTCGGCAAAGAGCATGCGCGCGCGTTCGCGGTTAGCGAGGCCTTTAAAGGCGGCTCCTGCGCTCAGCGCTGGCTCCACGATCAGCCGTACTTCGGCGCGGTGCTTTTGCTCGCCTTGCGCGATGGCTTGTTCGATGGCCTTCAGCGTGGTGGGCGGGAAGCAGTCCTTGCCCCTGCCGGAGCCAGTCGTGGCGTGACGCAGCGCGCGCTTCAGCCGGCCCATGAATGTTGTCGGTAGTTGTGACATCACCAGTCTCCCGAGGCGCCGCCGCCGTCGAAGGTGCCGCCTCCGCCGCCGCTGAAGCCTCCGCCGCCGCCAAAGCCTCCGCCGCCGAAGCCGCCGCCGCCATAGCCGCCGTGTCCCCAGCGACCGGCGTTGCTGATGGCGTTGCCCAGGGCCGCACCTATCAGTACGCCGCTTGCGTCTGAGCCCCAGCCGCCACGACGCAGGCCGCTCCTTCGGCCACGGCCTCGCAGCAGGAACCAGCCGGCGCCAATCAGCACCAGCGGCAGCAGCCAGCCGAAGCCTCCTCCGCCTGCGTCTGCACGGCGTGGCGCACCGCGCTCGGCATCACTGTGCCCGGCAGCTTCGCCGAGTCCCGTGTCGTTGCCGCCCGTCGCCTGGCCGCCCGGCGTGGCGCTGCGGTCAGGGGCATTCGCGCGGGCGGTGTCCGTTGCGCTGCCGGTCGTGGTGTCGGACGCCGAGCGGGGCTGGGTTGCCGGCTGGGCGCCGCCGATTGCGCCGGCGCCGGCTGCATCGGCCAGGCGGCCCAGGCCTCCATTGCCCGCCGCAGGGGAGGGTGTGCCGCCCGCGCCGGGAGACCCAGGCGCGGAAGTCGGAGAGGAGGGCGCCGTGGATGGCGACGCAGAGGAGGATGGAGCGCCCGAGGGCGCAGGCAAGCGC
>DASWYX010000347.1:0-5192 GCA_036404755.1 Pseudoduganella sp. | reverse complement strand
CCGCACCAGATGCTGCTCCGGCTGCCGCGCCGAAGTCCGCCCGCGTCACGGTCACGCCCGACCTGACCTACTCCGCGTCGCGCGGTTACGGCTTCGAACCCGGCGCCGCGCCGCAGGGCGGCAAACCGTACTACTTCTCTGTAGACCTCCCAGAAGGCAACTACACCGTCACAGTAAAACTCGGCGGCGCCGAAGAAGCCACGACCACGGTCAAAGCCGAACTGCGCCGGCTGATGCTGGAAAATGTGCATACGGCCGCCGGTAAAACGGCCACGAAAACCTTCACGGTCAACATCCGCACGCCGCGCATCGCCGCGACGAAAGGCGTCGAACCCGGCGAAGTCAAGCTGAAAGCCCCGCGCGAAACCGTGCAGGAAGCCTGGGCCTGGGACGAGCGGCTGACGCTCGAATTCAATGGCAGCAACCCGTCGGTTCAGTCGATCGACATCAAACCCGCAAAAACCCCGACCATCTTCCTGCTCGGCGACTCCACCGTCTGCGACCAGCCGGGCGAGCCTTATAACAGCTGGGGCCAGATGCTGCCGCGATTCCTCAAGCCCGGCATCGCCGTCGCCAACCACGGCGAATCCGGCGAAACCTACCGCGACTCGCTGCAGCGCCGCCGGCTGGACAAGATCCTGAGCGTGCTGCGTCGCGGCGACACGGTGCTCATGCAATTCGGCCACAACGACCAGAAGCAGATCAAGGAAGGCAAAGGCGGCCCTTTCACCACGTACAAGGACGAAATCAAGGCCCATGTCAAAGCCATCCGCGCCCACGGCGGCATCCCGGTCCTCATCTCCTCCATGGAGCGCCGCAATTTCGACGCCAACGGCAAGGTCGTCCCCTCGCTGATCGACTACGCCAACGCCGCGAGGCAGTCCGCGCAGGAACTGAAGACCGCCTTCATCGACCTGAACGCGATGAGCAAGCCGTTCTACGAAGCGCTGGGGCCGGAGAAATCGAAGGCGGCATTCGCCTCGCCCGCGCCGGGGAAGATCGACAACACCCACCACAACAACTACGGCAGCTACGAGCTGGCCAAGCTGGTAATCAAGGGCATTCGCGACAACAAGCTGGCCGCAGCGCGCTACATCGACACCGGCGTTCCGGCGCTCGATCCGGCACGTCCAGACCCGGTCGAGAAGTTCGCCATTCCCGCCAGCCCCGGCGCGCCGGGCGAGCGTCCGCTGGGCGATGAAGCCAACGCCGCCAACAACGCCGGCACCGCCTGGCTCTTCGCCTACTTCACCGGCAACGGCGAGGACGGCCTGCACTTCGCCACCAGTACCGACGCCTACAACTGGACCAAGGTCGCCAACGGCCGCAGCTTCCTCGCGCCAAAAGTCGGCAAATCGAAGCTGATGCGCGATCCCTGCATCGTGCGCGGCCCGGACGGCACCTACCACATGGTCTGGACCTCCGGCTGGAACGAAAACAATATCGGCTACGCCTCCTCCAGGGACTTGATCAACTGGTCCGAGCAGAAGGAACTGCCGGTGATGGCGCATGAAAAGGAAGTGCTGAACGCCTGGGCGCCCGAGATTGCCTACGACGACAAGCGCGGCGAATACCTGATCTTCTGGGCCTCCACCGTGCCGGACAAATACCCGGCGCCCGCTGAATCCCCCGAGGGCAAGTACAACCACCGCATGTACTACACCACCACGAAGGACTTCGTCACGTTCACGCCCACGAAACTGTTCTACGATCCAGGCTTCAGCGTGATCGACGCCACCTTCCTGCGCGCGGATGGCCGCAACTACCTGCTGGTCAAGGACGAAACCCGCGTACCCGCCCACAAATACCTGCAGCTCGCCGAAGCGCCGGATCTGCAAGGCCCCTTCGGCCAGTTGAGCAAGCCGTTCACGCCGCCCGGCGTGTGGGTGGAAGGCCCGACCGCAATCAAGGCCGGCAGCGAATACCTCGTCTACTTCGACGCCTACAAGGACAAGCACTACGGCGCCATGCGCTCGCGCGATCTCGTGAACTGGGAAGACGTCAGCGACAGGATGCACTTCCCGGACGAGGGCACGGCCCAGCGCATCCGCCATGGCACCGTGATCGCCGTCCCCGCCGCCGTCGTCGCACAACTACAGGCCTCAGCCGGCGGCGAAACCACCGCTGCCAGTCCGCAAAACTACGAGTCGCGCGTGCCCTACCAGACCTACTTCAATGACTACCTGGCTCTGCGCAAGGGCCGCCAGTCGGACCTCATCTTCATCGGAGACTCCATCACCGAGCAATGGCGCTGGGGCGCCGGTGGCCAGTTGTGGAAACAGCGCTTCGAGGACCGCGCCTTCGACTTCGGCCTGGGCGGCGACAAGACCCAGCACGTGCTGTGGCGCTTGCAGAACTTCGACCTCTCCTTCGTAAAGCCGAAAGTGGCCGTGCTGATGATCGGCACCAACAACGTCGGCGACACGCCGGAGGAGATCGCGGACGGCGTGCGCTCCGTGATCGCAGCCACGCAGCAGAAATTCCCCGGCGTGAAAATCATCCTGTGCAGCATCCTGCCGAACGCCCGCGCCACCGAGAAGATGGCGGCCGCGAACAAGCTGCTCGCGCCGCTGGCGGACCAGCGCAATGTGTTCTACCTGAATCTGACGTCGAAATTCCCGCCCGAAGGCGACAACTGGAAAGGCCTGAGCCGCGACAAGCTGCACCTGACCGCCGAAGGTTACGCCAGCTGGGCCAACGAGCTCGAAGCGCTGCTGCCAACCGTTCTTCACTGACGATGATGACAATTCGCCCCCTCGCCATCGCTGCGCTGCGGATGGCTGGTGCGCCGCACGCCGCGCCAGCCCGGCGCCCGGCCACGCAGCCGGCGCCGAGCTACAAGCTGTCCGGCTGGCACGAGCGCCGCTACCCGGTCCGCATCACGCTGAACGATTGCGAAGCATTCACTGCCAATACGCCAAAGGAGCTGGCTTACGTTACACTGCCGCGCAAACCAGTACACCGCGCGCGCGGCGTGCCCTCCCTTGTCGAAGCAAAGTATTACGAAACGCCCAGGAACCCATGATGAAGAAGGAAACCGGCCTTGGCTTGCTGCTGCTGGCAGCGGCGGCATCGGCGGCGGCGCAGCAAGCCGTGGTGCCTGTGCCGGCCAAGGCTCCAGTAAAAAAGGAAGAGGCCCGGCCAGCGCCGCCGCCCGCGGCCACGTCCTCGCCCGCTCCCGCCGGCGATGAAGGCATTGCCAGCGTGACCGTGTCTGCCGAGCGGCCGACCAACCGCATCGACCGCCAGGTCTACGATGTGAAGTCGGACGTTTCCAGTTCCAACGGTTCGGCGGCCGATGCCCTGAACAATGTCCCGTCCGTGAACGTGGACCCGGACGGCGCAGTGCAGCTGCGCGGCAGCAGCAATGTGCAGATCCTCATCGACGGCAAGCCGTCCGCCATGCTGCAGGGCGATAACCGCGGCGCGGGGCTGATGTCGATCCCCGCCGAGGACATCGATTCCGTTGAAGTGATCAACAATCCCGGCGCGCAGTTCGGCAACGAGGCGGGCGGCGGGCCTATCATCAACCTGGTGATGAAGCGTACGCGCCGTCCGGGTGGCTCCGGCGTGGTCAATGCGAACACCGGCGTCGAGGGCCGGCGCAACGTGGCCGTGTCGGGCACCTATAACGACGGACTATGGGGCTACCAGGGCGGCATGAGCTACCGCCGGGACGGCCGCAACTCCAACAGCGAAGCAACTCGCGACCGCATCGACCCGCGCGACGGCAGCGTAAGCCACAGCACGCAAACGGGCGCCTCGAATGGCCTGAACGATTCGCTCAGCGCCAACGGCGGCGTGACCTACAACCTTGGCAAGAACGAGACGCTGAGCGGCAGCGTCACCTACCAGCACCGCAGCAACGACAACCGAGCGCAGGATCATTACCAGACTTTCGACGAGTCCGACCTGCTGGTCAGCGATTACGTCCGCAACTCCATGCGCAACGGCACCAGCCGCAATTACGGCCTGGGCGCACGCTGGGACCACAAGTTCGAAACGCCTGGCGAGAACCTGAAGCTGGATTGGCGCATCACCGGTTCGAAGAACGACAGCGACAGCGATTATCGCAACGCCTACGCGGTGCAGCGCCCCGGCACGGTGAATTCGCGCAGCATGCAGGCAAACGACAGCAATAACCGCATCTCCGATTTCACCGGCGATTACGAGCGTCCGGACGAAACGGGCTTGCTGAAGCTGGGTTACAAGCTTTCGCAGAACCGCAACGGCTTCGATACGCTCTACACGAATATCGATCCCTACACGCTGGCCGAATCCGTCAACACCGTCCGCAGCAACCGCTTCCTGCTGAAGGAGAAGGTCTACGCTCTCTACGCCTCATATCAGCTGCGCCTGAACGAGCGCTGGGGCGTGCTGGGCGGCCTGCGCACCGAATACACGGACCTGGACATCAACCAGCTCACCAGCAATGTGCTGGCCACGAACAGCTATGTGGACTATATTCCGAGCTTCTTCGCTTCCTACAAGGCGGGTGAAGAAACCAATATCCGCTTCAGCTATGCCCACCGCATCAAGCGGCCTGTCGCGAATGACCTGAATCCCTTCATTGTGTATCGCGATGAATTCAACGTATCGTCCGGCAATCCGCAGCTGCGTCCCACGCAGACGGATTCCTTCGAGCTGGGATACGAGACCAAGGTCGCAGGGCTGGAGACCAACCTGCGCGGCTACTACAGCCGCGACAAGGATGCGATCCTGGAGAAGAAGTACTTCATCAGCGATACGGTGCTGCTGACCACGCGCGACAACGTGGGCGGCAGCCATGCCGGCGGGCTGGAATTCACTTTGAGCGGGAAGCTGATGCCCGGCCTGTCGCTCAACGCCAGCGCGAATCTGTCGCACCGCGAGAACCGCTTCTATGATGTTGACGGCTCCCTGGCCCGTCGCACGGCCAATGGCTTGAGCGGACGCATTCGCCTGAATTATTCGCTGACCGATGCGGACCAGCTGCAGCTGGCCTTGCAGGGCCAGGGACGTACGCTCTTTGGCCAGGGCTATCGCGAGCCCAATTCGACGGTGAACGTGAGCTTGCGCCATACCGTGTCGCCGTCGCTGAACCTGGTGCTGAATGTGACCGACTTGTTCGACCAGAACCGCCAGGAGACTGTGACGCAGACGTCCATCCTCGACGAACACGTATCCCGCCGCTTCGACGGCCGCGTCATCTA
>DASWYX010000346.1:0-10118 GCA_036404755.1 Pseudoduganella sp. | reverse complement strand
GGGGACGCGCTCGCGGAGAACGCGTTTGTGCTGGCGCTTCTCGATCAGGCGGAAATGCTGTTCCATGTCCGGAGTCACGAAGGTGACGGCCAGGCCGCTGGCGCCGGCGCGGCCGGTGCGGCCGATGCGGTGCACGTAGTCGGCGGGCGAACGAGGCAGATCGTAGTTGACCACCACCGGCAAATCAGCAATATCAATGCCGCGCGCCGCAACGTCGGTGGCGACCAGCACGTGCAGGCGTCCCGCACGGAAATCGGAGAGCACCTCGGTGCGGGCGCCCTGGCTGAAATCACCATGAAACGCCTCGGCCGAAACCCCGTTGCGCCGCAGCTTGTCCGCCACATGCTCGGACGCGTACTTGGTCGCCACGAACACCAGCACCTGCCGCCACTGCCCATCGCTGATCAGATGACGCAGCAGCGCGGTGCGCCGCCCCTCGTCCACCTCGATCGCGCGCTGCATGATATCCGGTTCGTGCGCCGCCTCGCGCGCGGTCTGAATGCGCACCGGATTGCGCAGCATCCCGGCAGCCAGCGCCTGAACCGCCCGCGGGAAAGTCGCCGAGAAAAACAGGTTCTGGCGGGAAGCAGGCAGCCGCGCCAGCACGCGGGAAATCTCCTCGCTGAAGCCCATGTCCAGCAGCTTGTCCGCCTCGTCCAGCACCAGCGTCGCGCAGCGGTCCAGCTTTAGCGCATTGTGCTCGACCAGATCCAGCAAGCGCCCCGGCGTGGCGACCATGATATCGGTCCCGCCGCGCAAGGCCATCATCTGCGGGTTGATGGACACGCCGCCAAAGGCAATCGACACCTTCACCGGCACAGGCAGATGCGACACCAGCACGCGAATGGCCTCGCCCACCTGCGCCGCCAGCTCGCGCGTCGGCACCAGCACCAGCCCATGCAAGCCCGCGCGCGCACCGCTGCGCGACAATAGCGCATGCAGCATCGGCAGCGCAAAGGCAGCCGTCTTGCCGGACCCGGTCTGGGCCTGCCCCAGCACATCCTCGCCGCGCAAGGCGGCAGGAATGGCCGCGGACTGGATGGCGGTAGGCGTTTCGTAGCCGATCGCGGCAACGGCGTTCAGCAGGGTTGGCGCAAGGCCGAGAGAGGTAAAGGACATAAACGGTATAAATCTGGGCAAGGCAGCAGTATACCTTGGCCCGCCATTCGTGCGACCATAAGGACTCATTAACAAAAAACGTATAACAATGATCAACTGGGACGCTCACTTCTGCCTGCCGCAGCATCCGCAGGCGGACTTCTCGCCGCTGAACCGGCTGCATTCGGCCGGCGTCAACTATGTATCGATCAACGTGGGAGCCGATATGAACCCGGTGTCCCAGGTGATGTCCGTCATCGCGGGCTACCGCGCCACGATCGAGGCGAATCCGGAACGCTATGCCCTCGTCTCCTCGGCGGACGAAATCATCCAGGCCGCGGCGGACGGCAAGCTGGCCATCGGCTTCGACCTGGAAGGCGCCCTGCCGCTGATGGACCAGCCGGAAATGGCGGCGTTGTACGCGCGCCTCGGCGTGCGCCAGATGCACTTCGCCTACAACCGCAACAACAGCGTCGCGGGCGGTTGCCACGACACGCCGCAAGGCCTCACGGCGCTGGGCCAGCGCGTGCTGGCGGCGGTCAACGAGGCCGGCATCATCGTCGATTGCGCACACACGAGCCGCACGTCCAGCCTGGACATCATGGCCGTTTCCACCAAGCCGGTCGTATTCAGCCACGCCAATCCCTTCACGCTGGTGCAGCACGGCCGCAATGTGACGGACGAACAGATCCAGTCCTGCGCGGAAACGGGTGGCGTGGTGTGCGTGTCCGGCCTGTCCTGGTTTGTCGGCAAGGAGAATCCGGGCGCCACAGACGTGGCGCGCCATATCGCTTACGTGGCCGACATCGCCGGCATCGCGCACGTGGGCGTGGGCCTGGACATTTGCGTGTCCCAGCCGGACCTGGACGACACGCCGCCCGGCGACTTCGATCCCGCCTGGTGGTGGCCCGCGTCCGCAGGCTACAGCGCCGAACGCCAGCCCACTTTCACGCCCGCGACCGTATGGCGCGAGCTGCCGGGCGAGTTGCGCAAGCTGGGCATGGCGCCCGCCGAGATCGAACAAGTCCTGGGCCGCAATATGCTGCGCGTGGCGCGCGCCACCTGGGGCTCCTGATGCGCGGGGCGGTGGCGCTGCTGGCTCTGTGCATCGTCTGCACTGCCCACGCCGCCCCCACGCGCAACTACACCGTGCGCCTCTACTCCGGCGAAGACCAGGCACTCTTCGTCAAGGATGGCCCGATCATGACGCCGCTGGCCGTCGTCAACGGCGGCCGCATCGAAGTTTTCGAAGGTTCGGCGCGCGAATACTTCGCGGCGGGCCGCGCCTACTATCTGTACAGCGCCGGCAGCGTCGGCAAAGCGCTGGCCGGCGGCGAAATGGACGTCGGCTGCGGCACGCGCGCGGGCGTGGTGAAAACCGTCGAGGGGCCGGACGCCAACGGCGTGCTGTCCAACTTCCCCCTCGGTCCGCAGCGTGCCGCCGCCCGCGCGCCGACCGGCGATGAACGTAAGCTGATCAAGCTGATGGCCAAGCAGCAGCTGCGGCGCCAGGGCATTCCACCCTACTACATCGCGCGCATGCTGGACAGCGAAAGCCAGGGCGTGCAGCGCCGCCAGTCGCTGGCCGTGCTGCAGCTGCCGGACAATCCCGAACCCCGCCTGTTCGCCAGCTACGCGCTGGACTGGTCGCTGGACAAGCGCCGCGGCAGCATCACGCTCAGCTTCATCGCGGAGCCGAATAAAGCCGGCACTTATCTGATCGGCTGGCAGGATTTCGACCAGACCGAAGGCGAGAGCAGCGGCAGCACGCGCACCTTCCTCGCCAGCGCCGACCTGGATGGCGACGGCAGCGATGAACTGGTGCTGGCCGCAACCGGCAATGAAAAGTGGTGGTATGAAGTACTGTCGCGCGTGCGCGGCAAATGGACGCTCATCGCCACCAGCCCAGCGGGTGGCTGCTAGGCCGCTGCGGGACGATAGACCTGCCCCACCACGCCATTGCGGAAGTGCCGCAGTTGCGCGAGCGAGAGCCGCAGGGGCACTTCCAGGATGGGGAATAGCGGCAGCCCGCTGCCCAACGCCACCGGATGCACGAGCAGGCGGTATTCGTCCACCAACCCTGCCCGGATCAGCGCCTGCGCCACGCTGGCGCCGCCATGCACAACGATGGCGCCGCCCGACTCCCGCCTGAGCCGTCCCACACGCTGTTCCAGCGCGCCACCGCTGCGCGACAGCACCAGTTGCGGCGCGCCACGCAAGACCGCCGCGCAAGGCCCTTCCGCCCAGCGTGCAGTGATCTCCAGCAGGGAATCGCCGCCCACCAGATGCGCACCGGCGCCCGCCAGGCCATCGGCGAGCCAGTGCTGGACATCGTCGTCCAGCCCCTGCGCAATCCAGTCGGTTTCTCCATTGATGCCCGCCACGAAACCGTCGGCGGACAGGGACATCGTCAGTATCAGCTTGCGCATCGCATTCTCCCAGCGGTATCTGTTACCGCTACGACGGATCGCGATGCCCGAAATCGACAGGAATTACATGCCTACGTCGCCATACGGCCCGGCCAGCACAACCACATAGCCATCCGGGTCGCGCAGCCAGATTTCCCGGTGCTGGGCGCTGACGTTTTCCTTCGGTCCCTCGACGATGGACGCGCCGGCGCCGATCGCGCGCTCCACGGCGTCATCGAAATCGTCGGTCCAGAACCACAGCAACAGGCCATTACCGTATGGCAGGGTCTTGGGATCGCCCATCTGTGGATGGTTGTGCGCTTCCCAGTGATGCAGCTGCAACACCAGACGGCCGTCATGCATCAGCATTTCGTATTCGTTTCCGCCGTGGCCGCTCTGCAGCCCGAGCGCCTTCTGGTACCAGCGGCTGCTGGCCTCGACGTTATTAACGGCAATCAAAGGTTGCGGTTGCATGGCACACTCCTTTTGACGGACGAGACATCAGGATACCACTGTGCCAGGAACCACGAAAACTCCGGGACGAGGAAAAGCCACAATACCGGCGCGCCCGTTTGCGCGAGTGTCCAGGCCATCCATGTGCTGAACAGCAGCCGCGCCGTGCCGTCGTAGCGGCCATAGCGCGGCTGAGGATCGCGCAGGCGCAGCACGGACCACACCAGCACAATGCTGCCCAGCAGGCAGGCGAACAACACGTGGAGCGGCGAGAATGGCGGCAGCGTGTCGCCGCCCAGCGCGGCATTGACGGCCGAGAGGTGCCCGTGCGCGATGGCAAAGGTCCACGGCGTGGCAAAAGGCAAAATGACGAGCAGGTCGTACAGCGCGCTGGCGCGCACGATGCGGGAGTATGGGGAGTAGGTTTCGGTTTTCATGACAGGCATGCTAGGCCTTGGAGTACACTCCAGGGTCAAGCATTTTCTGGAGCATGCCATGCAGATCGGAGCCATCGCGGAAGCCACCGGCATCAGCCGCGACACCTTGCGCTTCTACGAGAAACGGGGCTTGCTGCGCGCACGGCGCAGCAGCAACGGCTATCGCGACTATCCGCCGGAAGCCGTGGAGTGGCTGCGCTATATCCGTCTTGCCCAGTCGCTGGGCTTCAGCCTGGCCGAGATCGAGGCCGACCTGCCCTTGCTGGCCGCACCGGATGCCTCGACCGAAGCGCTGCGCGGCGCCTTGTCCGCCAAGCTGGATGAAATCGACCGCCGCATCGCCAGTCTGCAGACGCTGCGCGGCGAACTGGCGCGCCGGCTGGACGCGCCGATCGCCGATTGCCCGCTGCAGCCGGCCTAGTCGCCGTTGTAGGCCTTGCGCAGCGCCGCCAGGTCCATCTTCTTCATCTTCATCATGGCGGCCATCGCGCGCTCGGACTTGGCCTTGTCCTTGTCGGCGAGCATATCGTTCAGCTCATGCGGGAACACTTGCCACGCGATGCCGTACTTGTCCTTCAGCCAGCCGCAATCCCAGGGCATGCCGCCATCGGCCGCCAGCTTCTCCCAGAAATAATCGATTTCCTCCTGGGAGTCACAAGGCACCTGCAGCGAAATCGCTTCATTGAACTTGAATTGCGGGCCGCCGTTCAGCGCCGTGTAGGGCTGGCCGTTGATTTCGAAGGCCACCACCAGCACTTCGCCGGCCTTGTGGCCGTGCTGCTCCTTGCCCGCTTCGGTGTAATAGCTGGTTTGCGTGATGCGGGAATTCTTGAAGATCCCGGTGTAGAACTTTGCAGCTTCCTCCGCCTGGCCGTCGAACCACAGGCATGGGGTGATGTCTTTCATGGTCGCCTCCTTTGAAGATGGGTTATGGTAACAACACGACGTGCGGGGGGCGCACAAATCGACACGCGCGTAAAATAAATCGCATGGTCATGGCCACCTTCCGCTTTTACGAGGAATTGAACGATTTCCTGCCCCGCCAGCGGCGCAAGGTGGAATTCAGTTGCGAGTGCGCGCGCGCCGCGACCACCAAGCACATGATCGAGGCGCTGGGCGTACCGCACACGGAAGTGGAGCTGATCCTCGTCAACGGCGAATCGGCGGACTTCCACCGCATCCTGCAGGAAGGCGACCGGGTGGCCGTCTATCCCAAATTCGAAACCTTCGATATCACGCCCGAATTGCGCGTGCGCGAGCAGCCTCTGCGCGAAATGCGCTTCGTGGCGGACGCCCACCTGGGCGGCCTGGCGCGCCTCCTGCGCATGGCCGGTTTCGACACAATCTACGACAACAATATCCATGACGCCGAGGTCGAGTCGCTGTCCGAACACGAGCACCGCGTGGCGCTGACCCGCGACCGCGAACTGCTGAAGCGTTCCGGCGTTACGCACGGTTGCTACGTGCGGGCGCTGAAGCCTGCGCTGCAACTGGCCGAAATCTTCCAGCGCCTGGACCTCGCCCGCAGCGCCAGGCCTTTTACGTTGTGCCTTTCTTGCAACACGCCGCTGCGCCATGTGGACAAGGCCGAGGTGCTGGACCGCCTGCCGCCATCGGTGCGCATCGCCCACAATGAGTTTCTCACCTGCGACCACTGCCGCGGCGTGTTCTGGAAAGGGTCGCACTGGAAGCGCATGTGCGCCCTCCTCGATCAGATTTCCTAGCAGCAATTTGAAATCGGGTTAAAATGTTGCTATACGGCATCATTTGAGGAGAATTACCGTGCTCGTCATCGTCGGATTCATCGTCGTGGTCGCCTCCGTGCTGGGCGGCTTTGCCCTGCAGGGCGGCCACCTGGCTGCCCTGTTCCAGCCTACGGAACTGCTGATCATCGGCGGCGCCGCCATCGGCGCCTTCTTTGTCGCCAACGACAGGAAGGCCATCAGCGCCACGCTGAACGCCCTGCCCACCCTGTTCCATACTTCGAGGTACACCAAGTCGCTGTACATGGAACTGATGTCGCTGATGTTCGAGCTGCTGACCAAGGTGCGCAAGGAAGGCTTGATGACCATCGAGAGCGATGTGGACGGTCCTTTCGAGAGCCCGATCTTCACCAAATATCCACGCATCCTGCACGACTACCATCTGCTGGAATTCATCACCGATTACCTGCGCCTGATGATCTCGGGGAATATGGACGCCTTCCAGATCGAGAACCTGATGGACAACGAGATCGAAACCCATAACGAGGATGCCGAAATTCCCATCCACACCATCCAGCAGATGGCCGAGGCCATGCCGGCTTTCGGCATCGTGGCGGCGGTGGTGGGCGTGGTGCACACCATGGGCTCCGTGGGACTGCCACCGGCGGAACTGGGCATTCTCATCGCCAGCGCGCTGGTTGGGACCTTCCTCGGGATCCTGATCGCCTACGGCTTCATCGGGCCGCTGGCCAGTCTGTTGAAACGCAAGCACCAGGAGTCGGCGAAGATGTATCAATGCGTGAAGGTGACGCTGCTCGCCAGCCTGAACGGGTATTCGCCGGCGCTGGCCGTGGAGTTTGGGCGCAAGGTGATTTCGGCTTCGGAGCGGCCGTCGTTCAATGAGCTGGATAAACAGGTACGCCTCGTCAAAGCGAAGTAAAGGCCGGCGGATCCCGGCTGGCAACGGACGGACCGGCTCACGGTCCCGCCGTCAACCCCGCGCAAACGCCCGGCTGCAAGGGCACGGACGCATCCTTCTGCACCGCCAGCCGCATCCCGCCAATCTCGATCTCGCGCATGCGCGTCGGCACGAGGGCGAACTGCCCCTTGCGCAGCTTCTGCAGCAGCGGCTCGCAGCCGGCCACGTCGTAAGGCAACCGCGCCATCACCGACCAGCGCCCGCCGTCGCCCTCGGCCAGCACCACGGCGCCAATGAAGCTGGCCTCTCCCACGACCAGCACCTCGTCATGCCCATCCCCGTCCATATCGAGCAGGAAGGTATCGCACACCCGGTCCGGCTTGGTGAGGCACAAGGGCAAGCGCGGCGCCTCGCGGTTCAGGTTCCAATCGCGCAGGGGGAAGGAAGAAGGCAGTTTGGCCCCTTCCGGCCACACCTTGAGGTTGGACGCGATGTCCACGCCCGGCATCGCGGACAGGTCGCCCGGGTACTGCTGCTTCATGCTGCGCACCGCCCGCTCGCGCGCCATATCGCCCTCGGGACGCGCGACCAGCTGCCGCAGCGCGGCCTCGCCATAGCGTTCGCCGCGGAAGCGCAGGAAGTAATAATCGAATTTGTCGGCCGCCACCTTGCCCTGCTCCAGCCGCGCCATCTGGCTGGACACGGAAATGCGCGCCGGGTCCGCGATCGGCGTGAACAGCGCAAACAGCACGGCCAGCACCAGCAGGGCGGCGCAGATATTCACCTCGCGCACAGGCTGCAGCCACTCGCCCCTGCGCAGTGCCGCCCACGCATAACCCACCGCATAGCAGACCGCCACCAGCAGGCAGGACGCGCCAATTACCCGGTCCGGCGTCCAGCCATAATCGGCCACGCGCAGGCCGAGCGCGTGGATGCCGAGCGCGGTCAAGGGGAGCAGCAGTACGCAGGACACGCGCGCCGCCAGCCGCACGGTGCGCGCCACGCCGGCCGGGCCCTCGCCTGTCTGGAAAGCGGCATTGACCAGCACTACCAGCACCGCGCTGGTGGACAGCAGCACGGCCGTCGCGTGGCGCGTCTTCCACAGCACTTCCAGGCCCGTGAAGGGCAAACTAAGCAGGAATCCCAGCGCCAGCAACGACGCCACCGGCAGTATCCACGCCATCAGCACCAGCAGCAGCGTGCGGATGCCGCGCACGATGGCGGGACGCACGTCCGTCACGTGCATGGCGCAGGAAAAGGCGAAACAGGTCACCGGCACCGAAAACCATGCCTCCTCGATCAGGCGGCGCAGGAAGCGCAGCTCCAGCAGCTGGAACAGTGTGGCGCCCAGCCACATGACCAGCCAGAAGCCGCCCACGAAAAAGGCCGAGAACAGCAGCTGGATGAAGACCTTCCACGCCGTCTCGAAATAAGTCGCATAGCGCGCCACGCGCTGCCCGTCCTGGGCGCCGGACAGCACCAGCGTATGGGCGATATAGAAGAATGCCACGCTGAAGACCAGCACGAAGAAGGACGACTGGCGCGGCACACCCTGGGGCGGCGCCACCATGCGCCACGCGTCATGCAAGCCGAAGACCACGATTACCACAGCGGCTGCGCCCATCCACTGCCCCAACTGGCGCCGCGACAGGTGGCCCAGGCCCGAAATCAGCAGGATGGGCAGGATCAGCGACAGCAGCACCAGCGGATAAAAGAGCAGCGGCTCGGTGGATGGCCACACCTTGCCGCGCTGGGCGTGGTAGAGGAGATACAGCAGGGCGCCCTGCACCAGCCCTGCGGCCAGGCGCTGCTGGCCCACACGCCGGGTGACGGCAGCGTCGCGCAGCAGCACATTCGGATCGGAAGGCGAAGCGGGCATGGTTCCTCCTCGGCGATAGATCGATGATAGCGCCTGGTTATTGTTGCAGCAACGCCACTGTTGCGCGAGGCGCTATAATGGATGGTCCGATTCCCGCAACAGAACCAGACCGGCCGTGAACCCTCATCTCGACAAGCTGCAATCCTATCCGTTTGAAAAGCTGCGCCAGTTGTTTGCGTCCGAGACGCCCAACCCGGCCTATTCCCCAATCAGCCTTGGCATCGGCGAGCCGAAACACCCTACGCCGGGCTTCATCAAGCAAACCCTGATCGACAACCTGTCCGGCCTGGCCAGCTACCCGACCACCATCGGCTCGGAAGCGCTGCGCAAATCCATCGCCGGCTGGCTGGAGCGCCGTTATGGCATCCCGGCCCTGGACCCGGCCACCCAGGTGCTGCCGGTAAGCGGTTCGCGCGAAGCCCTGTTTGCGCTGGCGCAAACGGTGATCGCCCCGGATACGGGCGCGCTGGTCGTGAGCCCCAATCCCTTCTACCAGATCTATGAAGGCGCGGCCTACCTGGCCGGCGCCGAACCTTACTTCGTCAATTCCGACCCGGCGCGCAATTTCGCGCCGGACTTCGACAGCGTGCCGGAAGAAGTCTGGCAGCGCGTGCGCCTGCTCTACGTCTGCTCGCCGGGCAATCCGACCGGCGCCGTGCTCACGCTGACCGACTGGGAGCAGCTGTTTGCCCTGTCCGAGCGCTATGGCTTCATCATCGCCGCCGACGAGTGCTATTCCGAGATCTACTTCGGCGCCGAGCCGCCGCTGGGCGCCATGGAAGCGGTCCACAAGCTGGGCCTGAACAGCGTGGGCAAGCCGTATGAGCGCCTGATCGTGTTCTCCAGCCTGTCCAAGCGCTCCAACGTGCCGGGCATGCGCTCCGGTTTCGTGGCCGGCGATGCGGACGTGCTGAAAAGATTCCTGTTGTACCGCACCTATCACGGCAGCGCCATGAGCCCCGCCGTGCAGGCTGCGTCGGCAGCGGCCTGGAACGACGAAACCCACGTCGAAGCCAACCGCGCCGAATACCGCGCCAAGTTCGCCGCCATCACGCCCCTGATCCAGGAGGTGCTTGACGTGGCGCTGCCCGACGCGGGCTTCTACCTGTGGGCCGACGTGTCGCGCACCGGGCTGTCGGACACGGAATTCGCCCGCCGCCTGTACGCCGAATATAATGTGACCGTCCTGCCGGGATCCTTCCTGGCGCGCGACGCCCACGG
>DASWYX010000345.1:0-6226 GCA_036404755.1 Pseudoduganella sp. | reverse complement strand
CGGCCGTCTCCAGTTCGCGCAGCGGCTTCTTCTGACGCGATGCCGCCTGCAGCAGATAGCCTTCCACCCCATTGCTGCGCTGGAAGCCGATCTTTTCAATTTCCTGGCCGACCAGGATGTTCGCCACCAGCCAGGGACGATAGTGCTCAACGTCGCGCATCGTCAGGCGGGCGTGGGCCAGCGCACGGTTGAGGACAGACAGCGCCTGCGGCGACAGGTGATCGCGGATCGTTTCGCCCGCCGGGTAATTGCCGTATTTCGCCAGCGCCTTCTGGAAAGGCTCGGCGGCGCGCACGTCCAGTTCCAGCACCAGCGCACTCGAATCGGCCAGCGCGCGCGTCACTTCCGGCTCCAGCGGGAAAAAGTTCTGCTTGCCGACGTGGATGGTGCCGAACAGATAACTGGTCTTGCCATCGTGGCGTACGCGATACAGCGCGCCGCGGCGCGGCACTTCTGGAGAGGCGGAGACATACTCGGCCGCACCGGACGATCCCGGCGGAATACTCATATCCATGGCGTGGGCGGTCCAGGAAAGGACGAGGGAGAGCAGGAAGGCGGTCTGACGGCGCATTACAGGGGCTCAATAACGTGATGCCTGAGATGCAGCCAGGCATGGGCTGAGGGCTTCCGGTGCGGAAGCCCTTATTGCCCATGGTAATGCAAGAACGGCTGAGAGGAAATCGTTTTTTTGCTTTACA
Source organism: Pseudoduganella sp. (assembly GCA_036404755.1). GTDB lineage: Bacteria > Pseudomonadota > Gammaproteobacteria > Burkholderiales > Burkholderiaceae_D > Rugamonas. The sequence continues at coordinate 5,528 of DASWYX010000345.1, read as the reverse complement.
GAAAGGCTATCGTGCCAGTTCGACCAGAACTGCTGTATACATTTCAAGATTCAGCAGCAGCTGTTTCTCCGTCATATGCTCGTGCTCGGAGTGCCCCGTGTAGACCTTGCCGGGCATGGTCGGACCGAAGCTCACCGCACCGGGGAAGAGGCGCGAATTGGTGCCGCCGCCGATGGCAATTGGCGCGGCATCGGCAATGCCGGTGTAGTGGCGGAAGACGTTCAGCAGGGTCGGCACCTGCGGCGCATTATCCTGGATCCATGGCTCGCCGATCGTGGTCTTGAGCGTCGCAGGCACGCCACGCTTCTGCTTCCAGTCCTCGAAGGCGGACTTGATTTCCTGGTCCAGCTGCTCGTGGCTCTTGCCGCGCGGGCGGCGCAGATTGATGCCGAGGACGAGGTTCTTGTCCTGGTCCAGCTTCAGCGTGGTCGGCGCCACCGTCATCTCACCCATGAAGCCATCGCGATAGGCGATCTTGCCGAAGCGCTCGCCATACAGGCCGGTGCCGACCATCTCCGCCGTGAAGTCGGCGATCGCGCCGGCCTGCGTACCGGACCAGCTGCGCACTGCCAGCGCATCGGCCAGCATGGCAATCGCGTTCACCCCTTCCCAGGGTTTGGATGAATGCGCGGCATAACCCTTGGCGGTAACCAGCAGGCGCTTGCCTTCCCATGAGTATTCGTAGTGCATGCCTTTCTGCTTCGTGGCGCGCTGGCGGATTTCACGTTCCAGTTCCGGCGTGGCATTGTCGATTTCGGCGCGCGCATCCTCTGGGATCTGGCTGGCGAAGAAGCCGCCGGTGAAGGACGCCAGCCGCGGTGCGGAAGCGTCGGCGGACGGCGCGGCATCGGGCGGCATCGACACGGCAATCAGGCCCCAGCCCTTCTCCGCCGTCACGACCGGATATTCGGCATCGAGCGTGATGTTCACCTGCGGCGGTGTATGGGTTTTCAGCCAGGCTTCCAGCGGCGCCCAGTCGGATTCCTCCGCCATGTACACATAAAGTTCGATGCGCTTTTTCAGCGCCACCTTGCGGTCCTTGATCGATTTCATCGCATACAGGGCGGTGGCGATCGGCCCCTTGTCGTCTTCCGTACCGCGGCCCAGCAAAAGCCCGGGTTCGCTGCTGCGATCGAGCTTGAACGGCGACTGCTTCCACTTCGAGGGATCGACCGGTTGCACGTCGCCGTGGGTCACCACGCCACCCGGTCCTCGCCTTTGCCATAACCAATCACGACGACATAGCCGTCGTCACGGTAGTCGAAGCCGAGGCGGTCCGCTTCAGCCTTCAGGAATTTCTTGAAGCCGGTGTGCTGCGGGTTCTGTTCGAACGGAACCTTGGGATCGGCCACGGTGTTAAAGCTGACCATCGTGGCCAGGCTGTCCACCACCTGCTTCTGGTAAGTCTTGCGGGCGTAGCTGGCGGTGGAGGTGGCAGCGTCGCTGAGCGGCGCGGCGTGCAGGGCGGCGCTGGCAAGCAGCGGCAGGAGGGCAAGTTTCTTCAGCATCGTCTCTTATTGGTAGGTGGAGAGAATCTTCGCGATGACCCCGTCGCGCACAAGCTGTGTGAGCACCGCGTCGACGTCGGCCAACGATACGCGGCCCTTCTGGGACACGGCGCATCGGGTCAGGTACTGCTTCACCAGCAGCGGCGGGTGGACCTTGATCGGCTCCCGCTGCCGCAGCTGGTAATCGTAGAAATATTTGATGGTGGCCACATGCTGCACCCGGCCGGCGGCCAGCTTGCGCAGGTTGGTCAGGTTCGAGGGAGCGTCTTCGCGTACGAAGCCGGCGCCCAGCGCCTGCTCCAGGTCCGGATATTCGAAACCAAGGACGGTACCGATCGGGCGCCCGGACAGGTCCGCCAGGCTTTGCGGCGCTGGCGCCGAGTGCGCAGTCAGCACCAGCTCCGCAAGGGGAAAGAAGGCTTGCGTCCACAGGTAGGGACCGGGCAGCCAATCGGGTTTGTAAAGGCAGATCATGTCCGCGCGGCCCGAATCCAGGGCCAGGCCGATGCGCTTGCGCGGCAGGACGAGCGTCTCCAGCTTGCGGCCCATCCTGTAGGCCAGCGCCTCCGCCAGGTCCCTGTGAATGCCGCCCAGCAGGCGCCCGTTGCGTACATCCGCCATCGGCATTTCCGTGCTCGTATCCACCAGCACAACCAGCGATTGCGCGTGTGCGGCTCCGCTGAACAGCAGGGCAAGCAATATTGTTCGGAAGACATTCATGCCGAGATAGTAACGCAATTCCCCTGATCGTTTCAGGGCCTTGCTTGAAACCTCCGCTAGCAGCCCTGACATGGCCGGAATGACAGCCTTCTCCATACTCGACCTCTCGCCCATCGCTCAAGGCAGCGATGCCCGCACTTCGCTGCGCAACTCCCTCGACCTCGCGCAGCACGGCGAGCGCTGGGGCTACAACCGCTACTGGGTGGCCGAACACCACGGCATGCCCGGCATCGCCAGCGCGGCGACGTCGGTAGTGATGGCTCACATCGCGGCCGGCACTTCGACCATCCGCGTGGGCGCCGGCGGCATCATGCTCCCCAACCACTCGCCGCTGTTGATCGCCGAGCAGTTCGGTACGCTGGAAGCGCTGCACCCGGGCCGCATCGACCTGGGTCTGGGCCGCGCGCCCGGCTCGGACCAGACCACGGCGCGCGCCTTGCGCCGCAACCTCGCCGCCAGCGCCGACGAGTTCCCGCAGGATGTGCTGGAGCTGCAGGATTACTTGTCCGACGAGCCGCGCCAGCGCGTGATCGCCACGCCGGGCCGCGGCGCCAAAGTGCCGCTGTGGATTCTCGGCTCCAGCACCTTCGGCGCCCAGCTGGCGGCCCATCTCGGCCTGCCCTTCGCTTTCGCTTCCCACTTCGCGCCGCAGATGATGATGCAGGCGCTGCACCTGTACCGCAGCAATTTCCAGCCATCGGCGCAGCTGCAAAAACCCTACATCATGCTGGGTTATAACGTGTTCGCGGCGGACACGGACGAAGAAGCGCAATTCCTCGTGACTTCGGCCCAGCAAGCCTTCGTCAACCTGCGCAGCGGCCGCCCGTCCCAGTTGCCGCCGCCATTGAAGGACTACCGCAAGGGCCTCGGGCCGCAGGAGAACGCGATTATCGATTCGGTGCTATCCTGTTCGGCTATTGGTTCGCCCGACACCGTACGTAGCCAGCTGAAAGGCTTTATCGCCAGCACCGGAGCGGACGAGCTGATGATCACGTCGCAGATCTACGAGCACAAGGCACGCCTGCGCTCCTACGAGATCGCGGCGGACATCCATCGCGAGCTTAAATGAGTCATAAAGAAGAACACACCATCTCCGCCGGCACGGTCTGGCTGCTGGCCACCGCCGCCGGCCTGATCGTCGCCAACCTGTATTACGCGCAGCCCCTGGTCGGGCCAATCAGCCGCGCCACCGGGCTCGATCCGGGCGCCGCGGGCCTGATCGTCACGCTCACGCAGATCGGCTACTGCCTTGGTTTGCTCTTCATCGTTCCCCTTGGCGACCTGCTGGAAAACCGCAGGCTCGCCGTTTCCCTGCTGATCGCGACGGCGCTCAGCCTCGTTGCCGCTGCCGCCAGCAGCAGCGCCACGCTGTTCCTCGCCGCCGCATTCGCCATTGGCCTCACAGCCACCGCCGCCCAGGTCCTGGTACCGATCGCTGCCCACATGTCCGCGCCCGAACGGCGCGGGCAAACGGTGGGCACGGTCATGAGCGGCCTGCTGCTGGGGATCATGCTGGCGCGGCCCGTCGCCAGCCTGGTGACCGACGTCTTCGGCTGGCACGCCATCTTCATCATCTCCGCCGTGCTGACCGCCATCCTCGCCTTTGTGCTCACCAGGCAGCTGCCGCAGCGCCAGCCGCATGGCGCCATGAAGTACACGAAGCTGCTGGCGTCGATGTGGGACCTGCTGAAAACCACGCCGGTGCTGCGCCGCCGCGCCGCCTACCAGGCCTGCATCTTCGGCGCCTTCAGCCTGTTCTGGACCACGGTGCCGCTGATCCTCGCCAGCCCGGCGTATGGCCTGTCGCAAACGGGCATCGCGATTTTCGCGCTGGTCGGCGTGGCGGGCGCCGTGGCTTCGCCTTTTGCCGGCCGCCGTGCGGACCAGGGCAAGACCCGTTCAACGACCGGCATGGCAATGATCGCCGCGATGCTGGCCTTTGCCGTGCCGCTGCTGTTGCACGGCAGCCGCAATTTCGAATTGGGCCTGCTGGTGCTGGCGGCCATCGTGCTGGACATGGGCGCCTCCGCTAACCTGGTGCTGGGCCAGCGCGCCATCTTCCAGCTGGGCGCCGAGGTGCGCAGCCGCCTGAATGGCCTGTACATCTCGATCTTCTTCCTCGGTGGCGCGGCCGGTTCCTCGCTGGGCGGCTGGATGTTCGCCAATTACGGCTGGCGCGGCGTGCTGCTGGCCGGCCTGATGTTCCCCGCCGTGGCCTTCGCGATATACTTGACGGAGTTTGCAGAGCAACGTGTACCTGCCTGAGGGGGCGCCATGGATCGATCGCCGCAGTTGTTCGGAGAGCTGCTGCTAAGGAATCATCTCGTCACCGAGGACCAGCTGGCGCGCGCCATCGCGCAGCAGCACACCACCGGCCAGCGCCTCGGTGAAATCTTCGCCGAATGGCATCTGCTCTCGCAGCAGAAAGTACAGGAAATGCTGCGCAAGCAGCGCCACCTGCGCATGGCTGCAGCCCTGGTCGCCGCCATCGTTGCGCCGCTCGAATCCCACGCCGCCGACACGGCCACTCCCGCAGCCATCTCCGCCTCCGCCGTCGACGATGCCCGCCTGGGCGGCGTGACCGGCGGCACCGGCGGCTCGCTCCGCAGCGGCGCTACGTCCGGCAGCGCGGCGCGCGACGCCGCAGGCCAGGCCATCGGCGACCTGGCCCAGCGCCTCGATCCGGTGCTGGATGCCATCGAGCGCGATTTCACGCCCGAGCGCCCGCTCTCCCCTACCGGCCCCGCCACGTCCGCCGCCCTGCCCGACGGCACGCTTGCGCTTACCTTGCCACTGACGGCCGGTTCGCTCAATGTACGCAACGTGCGCGTGGAAGGGACCAACACCACCATGCAGTCCATCGACCTGCGCACCACCGTCATTTACGTGGACAAGAAGCCCTAGTGGGCCCACATCCTGACTTGGCCGCTCATATTGATTTCGCCGTTGACGTTGAAGCTGCCAAGGCTGCTGGTCACGGGCGCCAGCGGGTCGTTCTGCACACTCATTGATTCGAAACCGAAATTCCTGAAGCGCACCGTGCCGGGCAAGGTCAGCGCCACGTAGTCGCCGCTGCCGTCCGGCTTCCCGTGCACGTCGATATTGATCATGGACATATCGATCACGCCGCGCACGTTACGCAGCACGACGAAGCGCGTTTGCCCGTTATCGTGAAAGCCCAGCGACAAGCGTGAATCGCTGACCGCGCCCACCAGCGTCGGGTCGTTGATCGCAATGTGCGCGGCAAAACTGATGCCGTCGCGCGCGTTGACCTGTTCCAGTTCGCCGTCGTCCAGCGCA
>DASWYX010000344.1:0-1576 GCA_036404755.1 Pseudoduganella sp. | reverse complement strand
CTTTGCCTGATCGATCACGACGGCGCGTACGCCCAGGCGAAAGCGTCGGAAGCGCGCTGGATGCGCGGCGAACCGATGGGGGAACTGGACGGCGTGCCCGTGACGCTCAAGGACGCCCTGACGTGGAAAGGCTTTCCCAATCGCGGCGGGTCGAAAACATCATCACCCGAGCCGGTCGATGAAAACGCGCCGGCCGTGGAATCTTTGCTGCAAGCCGGCGCCATCCCGATCGGCAAAACGACCCTGTCCGAATTCGGCTGGAAGGCGCTGGGGGATTCGCCGCTATACGGCATCACGCGCAATCCCTGGGACACGCGCATGACCAGCGGCGGTTCCTCCGCCGGCGCGGCTGTGGCGGCGGCGCTCAACCTGGGCATGCTGCACGCGGGGATGGATTCCGCCGGTTCCATCCGCGTGCCGTCGTCGTTTTGCGGGGTCTTCGGCCTGAAGCCGAGCCATGGACATGTGCCCTCCGATCCACCGCTGCCTTTCGCATTGATTTCAGACGTTGGTCCGATCACGCGCAGCGTGCGGGATGCGGCGCTGATGCTGACCACCATGGCCGCTCCCGACCCGCGCAATATCTGGGCCGTGCAGGCGCACACGCCGGACTACCGCGTTGGCCTGGAAGACGGCATTCGCGGCATGCGCATCGCATGGAGCCCGCGCCTGGCCTTCGTGCGCGAGCTGGATCAGGAAGTCGAGCAGATTTGCGCGCAGGCGGTAAGCGCTGTCGAGGAGCTCGGCGCCATCGTCGAGGAAGCCGATCCGAAGTGGGAGGACCCGATCGAAGTCATGCGCATGCTCTGGCTGGTGGGCAGCTGGGTCGAACTGTCCAGCGTCGACCCATCGCGGCGCAGCGAATGCGACCCGGGCCTGGTCGCGTTCGCGCAGCCCGGCGAGAAAGTGCTGGCCGCCGAGTTCCTCGACAAGGCCAACGGCCGCATGGCCCTGTTTCGCGCCATGTCCGAATTCCATCGCCGCTACGACCTGCTGCTGACGCCAACCGTGGCCACCGCCGCTTTCGAAGTCGGCCACAACACGCCGCCGGACGGGCGCTTCGGCGATGAGTGGTTCAACTGGTCGAAATACAGCTATCCCTTCGACCTCACGCTGCAGCCTGTCGCCACCGTCCCTTGCGGCCAGACCCGCAGCGGACTGCCCGTCGGCCTGCAGATCGCCGCCCCCTTCCTGTGCGACTCCCAAGTGCTGAAAGCCGCGCGTGCTTTCGAAACGGCGCGGCCCTGGGAAAAGCTTGTCAGCCCAAGGCCTTGAGCGGCGCGTGCTGCGCCATCAATTCACTGACCCACTCGATAAAAACGCGCACCTTCCGGCTCAAGTGCCGGTTCGATGGAAACGCAAGGTAAAGCGGCATGGGTTCGATCTGCCAGTCCCGGAACAAGGGGACCAGGTCGCCGCGCACGACGGCGGATCGCGCCATGTATTCGGGCAGCCAGAGCACACCCAGTCCTGCCAGGCCGGCGGCCAGGTAGGCATTGCCGTCGTCGATCGCCAATGCGTGCCGCCCCTGCACACGTACGCTTTCGCCATCGCGCTTCAGGGCATAGGGGAAAGG
>DASWYX010000343.1:0-9090 GCA_036404755.1 Pseudoduganella sp. | reverse complement strand
CGAGAACATTCTTAATCAAAACAATAACTTAGCCCGTCCAAGGGCTTAGGCACAGCGCTTGCTATTAAAGAGCCACCTCCGCGGTGGCTCACCGCGGTTTCCACAACAACGGAGACTGCCATGCAAAAGAAGAAGCGCCCACTTACACTCTACATCCTGATCGCGATGCTGCTCGGTATCGCGGTCGGTTATGCCTGTCACACCGTCTTTCCGGACAAGAAGCTCACCGCCGACATTTCCGCCCATATCTCGCTGGTAACGGACATCTTCCTGCGCCTGATCAAGATGATCATCGCGCTGCTGGTCTTCTCCACGCTGACCGTCGGCATCGCCAACCTGTCCGACGGCAAGGCTGCCGGGCGCATCGGCGCCAAGGCGTTCGCCTGGTTCGTGCTGGCTTCGCTGGTCTCTTTGGCACTGGGCATGCTGCTGTCCAACCTGTTCCAGCTCGGCACCAACCTCGGCCTGCCGCTGCCCGCCGTCGACGCCAGCACCGGGCTGAAAACGGCAGCCTTCACGCTGAAGGACTTCGTTTCGCACGTCGTGCCGAAGTCGCCGATCGAGGCCATGGCCAATAACGAGATCCTGCAGGTGCTGGTGTTCTCCATCTTCTTCGGCTCCGCCCTTGGCGCGCTGGGCGAATCCGGCAAGCGCCTGCTGGGCGTCGTGGACGAACTGGCGCAAGTGATGCTGCGCATTACCGGCGCCATCATGAATATGGCGCCGCTGGCCGTGTTTGCCGCCATGGCGTCCGTCGTCACCACCAACGGCCTGGGCATCCTGGCCACCTTCGCCAAATTCATGGGCGGCTTCTATCTCGGCCTGTTCTGCCTGTGGGCGCTGCTGATCGGCGCCGGCTTCCTGGTACTGGGTCCGCGCGTGTTCCGCCTGGTAGGCCTGATCCGCGAACCCTTCCTGCTGGCCTTCTCCACCGCCAGCTCGGAAGCGGCGTATCCCAAGCTGCTGGTCGCGCTTGACAAGTTCGGCGTGCAGCGCCGCATCTCCAGCTTCGTTCTGCCGATGGGCTATTCCTTCAATCTGGACGGCTCGATGATGTACGGCACCTTCGCCGTGCTGTTCATCGCCCAGGCCTACGGCATCGACCTGTCGCTGGGCACGCAAATCAGCATGCTCCTGCTGCTGATGCTGACCTCCAAAGGCATGGCCGGCGTTCCGCGCGCATCGCTGGTGGTGATTGCCGCCACCCTGACCCAGTTCCACATCCCCGAAGCGGGACTGCTGCTCCTGATGGGCGTTGACCAGTTCCTCGACATGGGCCGCTCGGCCACCAACGCCGTCGGCAATGCCGTCGCGACCGCCGTGGTGGCGAAGTGGGAAGGCGCGCTTGAAGACGGCGCCCCCGCGCACGACGAACACAGCTACATCCACGCCGCTTAAAAAAAAACGAAGACAAGGAGACTCCATGAAATACGCAGTTACTGCGGCGCTGGCGCTTGCCTGCGCCGCCGCTCACGCACAAACCCAGGTCAAGATCTACGGCGTGATGGACGCCGGGCTGGTGTCCGAACACGGCGGCCCGGCCGGCAACCGCACGGCCCTGAGCAGCGGCGTGGCCTCCGGCTCGCGCCTGGGCTTCAAGGGCACGGAAGACCTGGGCGGCGGGCTGTCCGCCAACTTCGTGCTGGAGAGCGGCATCAATATCGACACCGGCACGTCCGGCCAGGGCGGCCTGACTTTCGGCCGCCAGTCTTATGTGGGCCTGAGCGGCGCCTTCGGCAGCCTGAGCGCGGGCCGCCAGCTGTCTCCCTACTACAAGACCCTGCGCGACGTGGCCGATCCCTTCGCCGACGGCCTGGCCGGGCAGGCGATGAACATCATCGCCGGCAACCGGCGCATGGACAACTCCGTGGTGTACGCCACGCCCAAACTGGCCGGCTGGTCGGCTGAAATGGCCTACGGCGCGGGCGAAGTGGCGGGCAACTCCAGCCGCAAGCGCGTGTTCAGCGGCGCCCTGAGCTACGCGCCAGGTCCGCTGGCCGTGGTCTTGGCCCACCATCGGCGCGAAGACCCGGTGCTGGTGGACCACACGAGCAACTCTCTGCTTGCCGTGCGCTACACGCTGGGCGCCGTGACCGCACACGCGGCCTATGTGCGCACGCGCGGCCTGGCCGGCGCGGACAGCCACGATGCATTGCTCGGCCTGTGCTACACCGCCGGCCCGCACCGCGTGGCCGTCTCCGCCATCCAGCATGAAGACAGCACCGCCGCCGGCCGTGATGCGCGCCAGTTCGCCATCGGCTATCTGTACGCACTGTCCCGCCGCAGCGACGTTTATACCGCCTACGGCCATATCAATAACGATAACGGCGCCACCTTCAAGGTCGGCAACGCTACCGACGACGGCACCGGCAATGCCGCCTTCAATCTCGGCTTCCGGCATTGGTTCTGAGCAGACCGGCGCGCCGGATTTGCTATAGTTGCCAATGATGTCAGCTCCGTTCGATAACATTGCCAGTCCGGCCACAGAGGCCGCCGCCGTCTCTCCGCCGCTCGCGCCGCGCCTGCGGCGGCGCCGGCTCGCGCGCCTGGCCTGGTGCGTGGCGCTGGCCGTGGGGGTGGCGCTGGCCTACGCCGCCTACTGGTGGACGGAGCAAATGAGCACGGAGCGCCTGCGCGCGGCAGGCGCACAGCGCCTCGAAGTGTATGCGGCCAGCCTGGAAAACCTGCTCGACAAGTACGACTTCCTGCCGCAGATGCTGGAACTGGACAAGGACGTGCTGGCCCTGCTCGAACACCCCGGCGATTACGCGCGCCAGCAGGAGGTGAACGCCTATCTGGAGCGCCTGAGCAAGCAGGCCGGTTCGCGCATCATCTACATCGTCGACCTTCAGGGCCGCACGGTGGCAGCCAGCAACTGGCGGCACAAGGACAGCTTCGTCGGCGACGACATCGGCTTCCGCCCCTATGTGCAGGATGCGCTGCGCGGCCGCCCGAACGGCTTCTACGGCGTGGGCACCACCAGCGGCGAGCCGGGCTACTTCTACGCGCGCGGCGTGCACCGCGATGGCCGCATGGTGGGCGTGGCCGTGGCCAAGGTGAACATCGAAGAGCAGGAACGGGGCTGGGTGCAGGGCGCGGACAAGGTGATGCTGGCCGACGTCAATGGCGTGCTGTTCCTGTCCTCGGCGCCGGACTGGAAATTCCACACGCTGCGCCCCCTGCCGGCCGCCGTGCGCGCCCATCTTGAACAGACACGCCAGTATTACCGCCTTCCGCTGCCTGCGCTTTCCTTCAGCCATGACGAGCCCCGGGCCGACGGCTTGCGCGTGGTCGCCATCGGCAATTCGCCGCGCATGCTGGCGCAAACGCGCTCGCTGGCGCCGCGCAACTGGACCTTCATCTACCTCTCGGACCTGAGCCAGGTGCGCGCGAACGCCCGCGCCGCGATGCTGTTCGCCTGCATGGCCTACAGCTTCCTGATCCTGCTCTTCCTCTTTTTGCGCCAGCGCCAGCGCAGCATCCGTCAGCGCCTGAAGGCAAAGGAGCAATTGCAGGACGCGTACAACAAGCTGGAACAGATGGTGGCCGAACGCACGTCGCGCCTGGCGCGCACCACGCAGAGCCTGAGCGAAGAGGTGGAAGTGCGCCGCCAGGCGGAACAGCAGTTGCACCGCACGCAGAATGAGCTGTACCAGGCCGGCAAGATGGCCGTGCTGGGACAAATGTCCGCCAGCATCACACATGAACTGAACCAGCCACTGACGGCGCTGCGCACCATGTCCGACAATGCCGTGCGGCTGTTCGAGCTGGGGCGCACGGAGGAAGCGAAGCAGAACCTGGCGAAGATCTCGCAGATCGTGGCGCGCATGGGCGGCATTACGGGCAAGCTGAAAAGCTTTGCACGCAAATCCAACTCGGACTTAGGCCCCGTTTCCATCCACACCGCGATCTCGAACGCGCTGGTACTGGTGGAGCGCCGCATGGAACTGGACAAGGTGTCGTTCACGCTGAATATCAGCCGGGGCGACATTTACGCGCTGTGCGACAGCAACCGGCTGGAGCAGGTGCTGCTGAACCTGATGAGCAATGCGCTCGATGCGCTGGGAACGCTGGAACGCAGCGCCCGCCGGGAACTCTCCGTCAGCGTGACGCGGTCGCCTTCCACGGTGCAGATCCGCGTTTGCGATAGCGGGCCCGGACTGTCGGAAGAGGCGCACGCCCGCCTGTTCGAACCATTCTATACCACCAAACCCCAAGGTGAAGGTCTCGGGCTGGGCCTCGCCATTTCAGAACAGATCATCCGCGATTTCGGCGGCAGCCTGCGGGCGGAGCGAGCCAGCGCCGGCGCTTGCTTCGTCATCGAACTCAAGGCGGCATCAATGGAAGCATGATGAACGAGATAGAAGTCATCCTGGTCGAAGACGACCCGACCGTGCGCGAAGGCAGCGCCCAGGCGCTGGACCTGGCCGGCTTTACCGTGCGCGATTTCGACAGCGCCGAACCGGCGCGCGCACTGCTGCAGGCCCATTGCCGCGCCGTGCTCGTGACCGACGTGCGGCTGCCCGGCATGAGCGGCCTGGATTTGCTGGCCGCCGTGCGCGCCATCGATCCCGAGCTGCCGGTCATCCTCGTCACCGGCCATGGCGACATTTCGATGGCAGTACAGGCCATGCACGACGGCGCCTATGACTTCATCGAGAAGCCTTATTCGTCTGAACAGCTCGCCGACGTGGTGCGGCGCGCGGCCGACAAGCGGCGCCTGCAGCTGGAAGTGCACGAGCTGCGCCAGCGCCTGGCCCATAGCCAGGGCATCGACGCCGCGCTGCTTGGCAACGCGCCCGCCATGCGCGAGCTGCGCCGCCTGATACTGGAAGTTGCGAGCCAGCCCGCCGATGTGCTGATCTACGGCGAAACGGGCTGCGGCAAGGAACTGGTGGCGCGCTGCCTGCACGAATTCAGCGAACGTGCGCCACACCATTATGTGGCCATCAATTGCGGCGCGATACCGGAGACGATTTTCGAGAGCGAGTTGTTCGGCCATGAGCCGGGCGCTTTCACGGGCGCGTCCAAACGCCAGGTCGGCAAGATCGAGCATGCGTCGCAAGGCACGCTGTTCCTGGACGAGATCGAGAGCCTGCCGCTGCCCATGCAGGTGAAGCTTCTGCGCGTGCTGCAGGAGCGCTATATCGAACGGCTGGGTTCATGCCAGCCCATGCCGGTGGACGTGCGCGTGATCGCCGCGTCCAAGGCGGACTTGAAGGAGCTGTCCGACCAGGGACAGTTCCGCAGCGACCTGTATTACCGCCTGAACCTGATCGTGCTGCGGATCCCGCCGCTGCGCGAGCGGCGCGAGGATATCCCGCTGCTGTTCGAGCACTTCATGCTGGATGCGGCCAGGCGCTACAAGCGCGAAGTGCCGTCCGTGCCCGGCACGCATATGCAGGCGCTGATGCGGCACGACTGGCCGGGCAATGTGCGCGAGTTGCGCAATGCGGCCGACCGTTATGTGCTGGGCCTTATCGGCGCCCTGCCCGGCGTTTCCGCCGCCACCGACACCGCGGCTGCGCCGGCATCGCTGGCGGACCAGGTCAGTGCGTTCGAACGCGCCCTGATCGAACTGGAACTGCGTAACGCCGGCGGCAATGTCAGCGTCGCCTGCACGGCGCTCGCTCTGCCCAAGCAAACCATGTATCACAAAATGCAGAAATACGGCCTGTCACCCGAGGATTACCGCTAGCTCCGGCTGTAGCAATATTGCGACAAGCTCAACAACGATTGGAAACGTAACCCACTTATAAAGTCGCGTTCACGGTGGTATCTTGAACCAAGTTCACCGATACAGAGATCTGGCCAGTCGAAGTCAGGTCCGCGAGTAGAACAGAGGAGACTAGCGTGCCAATCGAACTGCAAGAACGCAGGATAAGTGACGTGCGGACGGGTGTTATTGACGATGCCCTTGACCTCGCAAACAAATGTGGCTGGCGCTATGCGCTGGCCTACCTCATCAGCGAGGGCGTGCCCTCCGAAACCATTCAACGCCTTCTTTCCGGTGGAGGACGCGCGCGGCGCCCTGCCCGCGAGCCCGGCGAAAAATCGTCGGAAATCCGCATCGGCGCAAAAGGCCGCAACACCGAAGAGATGACGATGTTATTCGCTTCTCTGAACCAGCGCCGCGCCTGAGGCCTGTTTAGCGCCGGCGCCGCGCGCGCCATGCAGGATGCGGCAGGCAATCATTCCGATCACGATTCCCCAGAAGGCCGAACCGAGGCCGAGGAAAGTCATGCCGGAAGCGGTTGCCAGGAAGGTGATCAGGGACGCTTCGCGGTGATCCTCCGCGGCCATCACGCCGCCCAGGCTGGCCGCGATCGCCCCCAGCAGCGCGAGCCCGGCGAGGCAGACGATCAGTTCCTTCGGCATCGCCGCGAACAGCATGACGATCGAGCCGCCGCATACGCCGGCCAATAGATAAAAGGCGCCGTTGGCGATGCCGGCCACGTAGCGCTTGCGCGGGTCTTCGTGCGCATCGCGCCCGGTGCACATGGCCGCGGTGATGGCGGCTATCGCAATCGTGATGCCGCCGGTGAACGCAACCGCCAGCGACGCCAGGCTGCACGCGACGATTACCGGCCGCGCCGGCGTGTTGTAACCGGATGTTCTCAGGACTGCCATCCCCGGCAGGTACTGCCCGCTCAGCGTGACCAGCACCAGTGGCAGCGCGAGGCCGAAGGTGCTGGCCAGGCTCCACTCGGGCCGCATCAATTGCGGCACGAAAAGCTGGAAATGCACGTCGGCGAATTGCGTCAATCCGGACGCCCACGCAATGCCGGTGCCCACCGCCATCAGCAGCACGACGCTGTAGCGCGGCAGGACGCGCTTGAACACGAGGTAGGCCGCGATCATCCCGAAGACCAGCACCGGCTTCGAGCCCGCGGTCTTGAACGCATTCAGTCCGAACGGCACCAGGATGCCCGCCATCATGCCGCTCGCCACGCCCTTCGGCACATGGGCCATCACCCGCTCCAGCGTGCCGGACGCGCCGATCAGCAGCAGGATCAAGGCCGCCGTCAGGTAGGCGCCGACTGCCTCGCCCAGCGACAGGCCGGGAAACAGTGTGATGAGCAGAGCCGTGCCGGGCGCCGACCAGGCCGTAATGACCGGCGTGCGCAGACGCCAGCTCAGGAAAATACCGGTCACGCCGGCGCCCACCGAGATGCCCCACACCCAGGAAGCGAACATGCCGGCCGGCATATGGGCGACCTGGGCGGCCTGGTAGAAGATCGCCAGCGGCCCGGCAAATGAAACCAGTACGGCCAGGAATCCCGCCGCCACGGCGGGCAAGGACCAATCCGATTCGTCCGCAGCGGCGTGCGTCGCCGCGCTTGCGCAGGGCTGGCCAGCTCCATACTGATCTTGTCCGCCAGGGCGCATATTGTCTCCGCTTTCGTGTACGTGCAGCCCGCCGACGTGGCCGCAGTTTTCTGTGCAGAGTAATCAGTGCGCGCAGGGCCGTCCAACACCGTATTGGTATGTCTCCATACCTCGCAGGTATCGCGGCCCCGTTGCGCCCCCACCGCTGGCGGCGGCGAGGGCGGGTGCTTGCGGGAGATCAGAACGAATAGCGCAGGGAGACGCGGTAGCTGCGGCCAGGCTCGAACCAGGCGCGGCCCATGTTGCCGATATGCTGCCGCGTTTACTTGACGACGACATCGGTCAGGTTGTTGGCCGCGGATGCTCGACGCGGCCGCCGCACGAGGGCATGGGCGGCCATGTGATGCGGTGGCTTGGACTAGCGTTGGAACAGTGAGAAATCCGGCAGCTTGCCGTGGATTTTCAGATCGGCGTCGTCGCCAAGGCGAAGTACAGTGGCGTTCGTGCCGTTGAACTTCGGCCATGCTGGCAAGCCTTTGCCGCTAGGGCTGCCGGTGCGGGCGAAATTTACCCAGGTATCGGCAAGCCGGGTCGCCAGCTGTCGATCGGACGTGCGCCAGGGGCGAGGGTCGAGGTCGAGCTGGTCGAAGACGTATTGGATCTCCGCGCCATGGCCCGCTCCACAGCCATAGCCGCAAGGAGTCAGCGGGTCTGCCGGCCTGTGGGCGAATAAATAGAAGTACGGCTTGGACCGCCCGTATTTGGCCTGCAATCCCGCCCAGTACCACATTCGCCAGCCCCACCAATCGTTGGTAAGTTGATTGATCGAGGCTCTGGCCTGCGCATCGTCCGTACCGGGATAGGCCGCGAGCAATCGTGCGGACGGCGGATAACCTAAAAGTCTGGCGACAAGCGCCCGATGGTTGGCGGAGGTGAAGTCGTCGGCGCCCAGGATTTCCGGCGCCAGATCCTTGCCCTCCTCGGCGTTCCAGCCCACCAGCAAGGGCACATCATTCTGCCGTTTGTGACGATAGCTTGTCGTCAGGTCTTCGCGCAGCACGTGACCGTCCACGATTGTGCGCGGCGACCAGGGGGTCTTCTGCAAAGCTTCCACGCTCATGCGGCGCAAGTCGGCGAGATGTTCTGCTCCGACTGCCTTTGCGAACGCCAGGCCTTGCGATTCAGCTACCTTCCGATCGAATTGCCCGTTTTCGCCGGGGTCGATTGGCAAGGCGTCGTTGCCGCTTTGCGCGATGGCGCGCTGGAAGAGCCCCTTTGCCAGAGGCGACGCAACCAGGATCGCGACGGATTCGCCTCCCGCAGACTCGCCCATGATGGTGACGCGTGCCGGGTCGCCGCCAAAGGCCGCAATGTTCTCCTTCACCCATCGAAGCGCCGCAATCTGGTCCTCGATGCCCTGGTTGCCTGATGCTTTGTCCGGCGACTCCGCCGTCAGCTCCGGATGTGAAAAGAAGCCGAATAGACCGAGACGATAGTTAATCGTGACGACAATGGCCCCGCGCTTCGCCAGATTGTGCCCGTCATATACTGGCTGCGCAGCCGTGCCGCCATAATAGCCGCCGCCATGAATCCAGACCATGACGGGCAGATTCCTGGACTTTGCAGGGGCCCATATATTGAGATAAAGGCAGTCTTCGCTCTTGGGATTGGGAAGCCAGGCCGCGGTCTGGGCACAGGCCGGAGCGAAGCCGCGCGCTTCCCTGATTCCCGTCCATGGCACCACAGCTTGCGGAGCACGCC
>DASWYX010000342.1:0-2791 GCA_036404755.1 Pseudoduganella sp. | reverse complement strand
CGAGTGGCCAGTCTTCCCGCGCCATGCTCGGCGACGTCCGCCGCCGGCTGGCCAATCACGCGCGCGCGCGCCACCGGGAAGACCTGGCCAGCTTGCTCGAACACCCGGCCGCCGAGCGGGCGCAGCGTGCCCGCGCAGTCCTGGATGCGATCGAGACGCTGCGGCATCTGCCGACTCCGGCGCCGCTGGTGACGGACGATGTGGAGCGCTGGCTGCCGGCGCGCGCCGCCGGCGCCATGAAGGCTTATGGCATCAAGACGCTGGCCGATCTGACAGTGCGGATTCCGCGGCGCCGGCGCTGGTGGACGGCCATTCCCGGCCTGGGCGCGGCCGGCGCCAGGCAGATCGAAGCCTTCTTCGCCGGGCACCCGCACCTCACTCAGCAAGCCCGTGCGCTGGTGCCCATCGGCGCCCAGCACGACGTGGTGCCCTGGGAAAGGCTGCGTGTGCCCGAGGAGGTCGATGGCTCGCGTGGCGCGTTTCGCGCGCCCAAGGCCACCTGCACGCTGGACGCGGACAACGACTACGAGGCGGCGCAGGCCTGGCTGGCGCTGCACGAGTCGACTGCAACCCAACGGGCGTACCGCAAGGAGGCTGAGCGGTTGATTCTGTGGGCGGTTGTCGAGCGCGGCCGAGCGCTGTCCTCGCTCACCACAGAAGACGCGGTCGCCTTTCGCGCCTTTTTGCGACATCCAGCGCCCAGGGGCCGCTGGGTCGGCCCGGCGCGGCCGCGCTCGTCACCGGAGTGGCGGCCGTTCACCGGTGGACTGTCAGCCCGATCTGTGGCTTACGCGCTGTCGGTGGTGGGCGCCATGTTCCGCTGGTTGATCCAGCAGCGCTACCTGCTGGCCAACCCGTTCGCCGGCATCAAGGTGCGCGGCGCATCGCGCTCCGAATCGCTGGCCGTCACCCGGGTCTTCGGCGAAGGCGAATGGTCAGTGATCCAGGCGGTTGCCGAAGGCCTGGAATGGGGACATGGATGGCAGGCACCGGCGGCGCAACGGCTTCGCTTCGTGCTGGACTTCGCCTACGCCACGGGCCTGCGCATTGCAGAGCTGGTCGGCGGCACGCTGGGGCAGGTCGAGGTCGACGCGCACGGCGATCACTGGCTGCACTTGCTGGGCAAGGGCAGCAAGGCCGGCAAGGTGGCGCTGCCGCCGCTGGCCTGCGCGGCGCTGGACCGGTATCTGATGCAGCGCAAATTGCCGGTCACGCCGGCGCGATGGGATCCGCGAACGCCGCTCATTGGCAGCCTTGACCAGGAGGATGCCGCAGGCATCACCGCCACTCGGCTGTGGTGCGTCATGCGACGTTTTTTCACGAAGGTCGCCGAAGTCATTGAGAAGGACAGCCCGGCCACGGCCGAGAAACTGCGCCGTGCAAGCCCGCACTGGATGCGCCACACCCATGCCACGCATGCGTTGGCGCGCGGAGCCGAACTGACCACCGTGCGCGACAACCTGCGGCACGCGTCGATTTCGACGACGTCGATCTACCTGCACGGCGACGAGGTAAAGCGGGCACGGCAGATGGGGGAGGCTTTCGCAGCCCGCCGATCTTGACGGGTCGCAGCGTCAGGCGAATTGCAGCTCGATCTTGCCGGACCGGCGCCGTACCGGACCGATCACGATCTTCACGTCGTGCCCCAGCTTGGCCACCAGCTCCAGCAACTTGGCCTCGCTGACGCCACGGAACTGCCCGCGCGTGATGCGGGAGATCTTGGACTGGTCGATTTCGAGCAGCTCGGCGGCGCCCTGTTGTGTCAGGCGTCGCGCTTTGATGGCGCGGGCAATCTCAGCCGCGAGCTGCGACTTGCGCTGCATTTCCGCAGCGTCGGCGTAGCCCAGGTCCGCATAGACGTTGGTGCTGCCTTCTTCGATGGTGATGTGGCTGTTCTGGCTCATCGCTTTACTCCTTGCTTTGCTTGCCGAGCCTCAAAATCCTGCGCCGCGGCCTTCAGGCGAACTTTGATCAGGTCCAGGTCCTCCTTCGGCGTCTTGATGCCGCTCTTGGACTTCTTCTGAAAACAGTGCAGCACATAGACCCAGCCGGCGAACTTGACCGTGTAGACCGCCCGAAACGTGTCGCTCCGGAAATCCTCGACCACTTCCAAAACCGCGGCGGAACCGAACCCGCTCAGCGCTTAGGCGTCGGGGTGCTTGCCGCCCGCTTGCGCCAAGTCAAGCGCATGGCCGAACACGTCTTGGACGTCCTCGGGCATTCCGTCCAGATCCCGCTTGGCCGAGCCGACCCATTTGAGCGGTTTGCGCGGCTGGCTGGACATTTGGTACTGATTATGCCAATTTAGGCATATACCGTCAATCTGAGCAGGCAGGCAGGATGATGGCGGCGACCCCCGACGGGGAAGCGAAACGCGAGCCTCGAAGCGCACCAATTTGCACGAAAAGGACGGTTCGCCGGAAATTCAGATATTCACAAGTACCTGATTTTGAATGAATTTTTTTCGCGAAGCGCACCAATTTGCACGGAAAGGACGATCACCCCTGGATGCCACGTGTGCCATTCCAGGAAGTCGCGACGAGCCCGGGTAAACCCGCATGTCAACCTCGCCCTCACGGCTCTAAAGTCCACCCGGTCCAGTGGCCTGACCACCTAGCCACTTAGCCTCCCGCCATGCCCATAGAAGCCATCAGTTCCAAGCGCCTCTACCGCCAGATCGCCGACCAACTCGCGGAGTTGGTCCGCCGCGGTGAATTCAAGCCCGGCGATCGGCTTCCGTCCGAGCGCGATCTGTCGCAGCAGTTCGACGTCAGCAGGGCTTCGGTTCGCG
>DASWYX010000341.1:0-3287 GCA_036404755.1 Pseudoduganella sp. | reverse complement strand
GATTCGCCACCGAAGCGTAGGGCGGGTCATTGACCCGCCGTGCGTGCGCCGCTAATAACGGTGAGGGAAGAGCCGCGCAATATCCGCATACCCGAGCAGCCGCAGCAGCGCCGCCACCAGGTGATTCACATCGCGGAATTCGATGCGGCGCTCGTCGACCGCCAGTTCCTTCAGCCTGGTCAGCAGCTGCCCGGCCGCGCCGAATTCAATACGGGTCAGGCGCGAGCAGTCGAAAACCAGGGCCGGATACTGATCAGCATAGCCGCTGATGGCAGCGAGTAAACCCGCCAGGTCGCCATCGATCAGGGCCGGCAGCATGAAGCGGTCGGAGGCCGCGGCGGCCGCCTGTTTGGGTGCATTGGCGACCTTGGTCGGCGCCACGAAGGGCGGCGGCGACACTTCGAAGGTCACGCAATAGTCCATGCTCGCTTCTTCGAAATCCTTCTCGCGGTTCTGCAGGCGCAGCAGCTCCAGATAGAGCAGCCACGGCGCTTCGCCTTCGTCGCGCCGGCCCACATCGAGGGTGGAGCGGATCTGGGTGGCCAGTTCCGGCGCGGCGGCCACGATCAGCTCGCGCTGGCCGGATTGCGCCTTGCGCAGCGCTTCCAGCAGCAGGGCGCAGCCCTCCGGCTCGACGCCGTTGACGCGGCTGAAATCGAAGCGCAGCGGCAGGCGGCTCGGTGCGGTGTCCACCTTGGCGAGCTGGGCGGCGATGCCGGCATTCAGCACGCCGGCCAGCGCCACGGTCGGCGTCAGGCCCGAGTAGCCGGCATTGCCGGTCTGCGGCGCTTCGGCCGGCAGCGGCGCCCAGGGCGGCGGCGACGTTTCGAACTTGCTGGCGTAATCGATCGAGAGATCGTCGAACGCCATCTGGTCGCCCAGCACCTGGTACAGGTCGAACAGCATCCACCAGGCGGTGCGGTCGTGAGCGCCGGAGTCGCGCACGCTGGCAGCGAGGATGTCGCGCGCCGCATCGGTCTGGCCGTTGGCATACAGGATGGCGATTTCCTCGACGATCGGCGCGCTTTCCGCGGCGGCGGCCTCGATCGGCGTGTCGTCCTCGCCCAGCAGTTCGGTGGTGTCGTGCTCCAGCAGGGGCAGGGTATTGCCCTCGCCGGTGGCCACGGCTTCGGCCGGCGCAGGACGGGCCGGGCGGCGCGGACGCTGCCAGGCCGGCTCCGGCTCGTTGAAAATGTCGGCCGCCATCGCCGCCTCGATGGCGTCGATCTTCAGCGCCGTGGCGCGCGCCATGTCGCGCTGCAGGTCGGACTGGGCGCGCTGGCGCTGCAGTTCGCTGTCGGCGGCCAGGCGTGCGGCGGCGTCGTCATCCTCGACGAACTCTTCAGCCTTGTTCTTCTTGAATATCGAGAATAGTCCCATGGGACTGTTAGTGTAGCCTAAGAGCAAAAAAAAGCACGCCGTGGCGTGCTTTTTTTGTCTATTGTGCGCTTAGTCGCCGTAGAGCTTCTGCTTCAGCTCGCGGCGCTGCTGCGCTTCCAGGGACAGCGTTGCGGTCGGGCGGGCGATCAGGCGCGGAATGCCGATCGGTTCACCCGTTTCCTCGCACCAGCCGTAGTCACCATTATCGATGGCGATCAGCGATTGCTGCACTTTCTTCAGCAGCTTGCGCTCGCGGTCGCGGGTACGCAATTCCAGTGCGTGCTCTTCCTCGATGGTGGCGCGGTCGGCAGGGTCTGGCACCAGCACGGTTTCGCGCAGGTGTTCCGTGGTTTCGCCGGCGTTCTTGAGCAATTCCTTTTCCAGCGCCTGAAGCTTGGCTTTGAAGAAAGCCTGCTGGGCCGGGTTCATATAGTCCTTGTCGCTCATCTTCAGAATTTCTTCTTCGGTGAGGATTGGAGCTTCTGCTGCGGCGGGGGTCGATTTGTTTGCTTTTGTCATGACTTCGCTTACCTTCGATACGACAGAGTTTTCAAATTGCAGCGTTGCGGCTCAAAAAAACGACTTAGTTTATACCAAACATTGTTCTAGTCCGCTAATAAAGATGTCTTTTGGAAGATTTTTGCCAATAAACACCATTTTGCTGCCACGTGTCTCGTTTTCACCCCACTTTGCTCCTAGGTCGCTGCCCATTAACTGGTGTACGCCCTGGAACACTACTTTCCTTTCTGCGCCCTGCATCAACAATACGCCTTTGTAGCGCAACATGCGAGGGCCGTACACGTTGACGAGCCCGCCAAGGAATTCGTCCAGCTTGGCCGGGTCGAACGGACGTTCACTTTTGAACACAAACGCCGCGATTTCATCGGTGTGGTGGGCGTGGTGGTGGTCGTGCGCGTGGCTCGGATGGTCGCAATGCTCGCCATGTTCATGGTCATGGTGATGATGCTCGTGTTCATGTTCTTCCGCCGCCAGGAAATCCGGGTCGATTTCCAGCTTTTCATTCAGATTGAAGCCGCGCAAGTCCAGCACCTCGGTGATCGGGGCGCGGCCATGGTCGCTGCGGCCGATCGGCGCGCGCGGATTGATGCGCTTCAGGCGGGCGGTCAGCTCGTCGATGGCGGCCTGGTCCACCAGGTCGGTCTTGGACAGCAGCAGCTTGTCGGCAAAGCCGACCTGGCGCTGGGCTTCCTCGTTATCGTCCAGCTGCTGCATCGCGTGGCGCGCATCGACGACGGTGACGATGGCGTCCAGCAAATACTGGCTGCCCACTTCGTCATCCATGAAGAAGGTCTGGGCCACGGGGCCGGGATTGGCCAGGCCGGTGGTTTCAATCACGACGCGGTCAAACTGGAGTTCGCCCGCCGCGCGTTTTTTCGCCAGGTCGGTCAGGCCGATGATCAGGTCGCCGCGCACGGTGCAGCAAATGCAGCCATTATTCATTTCAACGATTTGCTCGCGGCTTTCCTGCACGAGAATTTCGTTGTCGATATTTTCCTGGCCGAATTCATTTTCGATGACGGCAATGCGCATGCCGTGCTGTTCCTGCAGGATGCGGTTCAGCAGCGTGGTTTTGCCGGCGCCAAGAAAACCGGTCAGGATGGTGGTAGGAATCAGTGCCATGTTCAGCTCGCCGCTTTTGGAATCGGACGATTATGCCGGAATTCCTTTATTGCTGGCAAACGCGGCCGTTGACATGGGTCATGTCAGCCGCCCAGCGAATGGATAATCCGCAGTACTTGATTTTAGCTCTTGGGTGCGCCTTGTCATAGACCAGCGCCAGGTGCTGGAAATCAAGCGCTGTGTAGACCTGGGTCGACGTGATGCTGGCGTGCCCCAGCATTTCCTGTACCGCGCGCAAATCGCCGGACGATTGCAGCACATGCGAG
>DASWYX010000340.1:0-2973 GCA_036404755.1 Pseudoduganella sp. | reverse complement strand
CCGCGCTGGATGGCGCTGCGGCCTGTGGCGTCGTGGATGCGGATGGGCGCCACCTTGCCGGCGCGCTGCCGCCGGAGGGCCTGCCGCGCGAGCAGGCGGGCGTAGCCGCCGATGCAAACGGCCGCCGCTGGCTGGTCGATCCCTGCCTGGCCCCGCGTGCGCACCTGGTGCTGTTCGGCGCCGGCCACGTTGGCGCCGCCATCGTGCGCGCCCTTGGGCCGCTGCCGTGCACCGTCACCTGGGTCGATGAGCGCGAGGACATGTTCCCGCAAGACGACCTGCCGCCAAACGTGCGCATCGAAGCAACCGACACGCCGGAAGCCTGCGTCGAGGAAGCCCCGGCGCACGCAAGCTACCTGGTCATGACCCACAGCCACGCGCTCGACCAGCGCCTGTCCGAAGCCATCCTGCGGCGTGAGGACGTCGGCTGGTTCGGCCTGATCGGCTCCAAGACCAAGCGTGCGCAATTCACTTCCAGGCTGGAAGCGCGCGGCCTGGACGCAAGCCGGATGGTGTGCCCCATCGGCGTCCCAGGTATCATCAACAAGGCGCCGGCGGTCATCGCCGCATCGGTTGCCGCACAATTACTGATGGTCTGGGAAGACCAGACGAAAGACTGAACGCAATGAACACCAAGCACAATGTGCAGGCCTACCGAGCGGGCTTGCTGCATTTTCACGCCGATCCGGCCTTCACCGAGCATGCCCATGCCTGGCATGAGGATGGCCTGCTGATCGTGGAGGACGGCAAGGTCAGCGCAGCGGGCGACTACGCCACGCTGCACGCGACGCTGCCGCCGGAAGCCGTGGTGCACGACTACCGCGGCAAGATCATCATGCCCGGCTTCATCGACGCCCACGTGCACTATCCGCAGACGGACATGATCGCGTCCCCGGCACCGGGCCTGCTGCCCTGGCTGGAGCAATATACCTTCCCCACCGAGCGCAAGTTCGCCGTTCCGCAGCATGCCGCGCAGACGGCCGAATTCTTCCTCGACGAGCTGCTGCGCAACGGCACCACCACGGCCATGGTCTACTGCACCGTCCATCCGCAGTCGGTAGATGCTTTCTTCACCACCAGCGAGAAGCGCAATCTGCGCATGATCGCCGGCAAGGTGATGATGGACCGTCACTGCCCTGACTTCCTGTGCGACACGGCGGAAGGCGGCGCGCGCGAAACGGAAGAACTGATCCAGCGCTGGCACAAGAAGGGCCGCCAGCTGTATGCGATCACGCCGCGCTTCGCGCCCACGTCCACCGAGGCGCAGTTGCAGCTGGCCGGCGAGCTGGCGCAGAAGTATCCGGACACCTTCCTGCAAACCCACGTCTCGGAAAACCAGGAAGAGTGCCAGTGGGTGCAGAAGCTGTTCCCGCAGGCGCGCAGCTACCTGGACGTGTATGACCACTACGGCATGATGCGTCCTCGCGCCGTGTACGGCCACTGCATCTGGCTGAATGAACGGGACCGCGAGCGTATGGCGGAAACGAAGTCCGCAGCGGCGGTGTGCCCGACCTCCAACCTGTTCCTGGGCAGCGGCCTGTTCGACTTCGAGCAGGCGGACAAGCACCGCATGCTGATGTCCCTCGCCACGGACGTCGGCGGCGGGACTTCCTTCTCCATGTTGCAAACGATGAATGAAGCCTATAAAGTAGCGCGCTTGAAGGGCAGTTACCTGCCTGCCATGCGCATGTTCTACCTGGCGACCCTGGGAGCGGCGCGCAGCCTGCAGCTGGACGATACCATCGGCAGCTTCGCCGCCGGCTGCGAGGCGGATTTCATCGTCGTCGACCCGCAGGCCACGCCGCTGCTGGCGCGCCGCAGCGCCAATACGGAAAGCCTGGAAGAACAGTTGTTCGCACTGGCCCTGCTGGGCGATGACCGCGCGATCGCGGCCACGTATTCGGCGGGCCGGCTGGTACACGGGCGCAGGCAGGAGGGCTGACCGACCGACCATCCTGAAAGAGACCGCCATGAAAAAAACTCTCCCGAGCCTGCTGATCGCACTGGCTTTCGCCGCACCCGCAGTGAACGCCGCCAGCAACCAGGAAATCACCGCGCGCCATTTCGCCTCGCTGGTGTCGGGAGAGCCGAAGACGGCGGAACTGTCGCTGTTCTTCACGATGATGCCGAAAGGCGGCGACCTGCATAACCATTACTCGGGCTCCATCTACGCCGAGCAGTACCTGGAATGGGTGGACAAGCAGGGCTATTGCATCGACAAGGAATCCTCGCGCATTGTCACGGACAAGGCCCAGCGCACTCCGGGCTGCGTCAGCGCCCAGGAACTGGTGGTCGACAACGGCGCGCTGCGCACCCTGCTGCAGCGCTGGTCGGTGAAGGATTTCTACAACCACAGCGGCCTGCAGGCACCGCCCGACCACACTTTCTTTGAAACCTTCGGCTACTTCAACGCCGTCGCCTCGACCAACACCAACGAGGGCCTGAAAACGCTGAAGCAGCGCGCCATCGACGAAAACCTGGGCTATATCGAAACCGTTTTCGAAATCGCGCCGATCACCGTCGATCCGGACTTCGACAAGTCGCTGAAGAATGACAACACCCTGCCGCAGCAGCTGGACGCCTACCTGAAAAAGCTGGAAGCCAGCCCTTCCTTCAACAAGGGCATCCAGGACTATGTCGCCAACGTTGAAGCCAGCAGCGCCGGCATCGACGACGAGAACTTCACGATGCGCTACCAGCCTTTCGTGCTGCGCTTCCTGACGCCGTCCATGGTGTTCTCGCAAATGGCGGCCGGTTTCAAGCTGGCCATGGCCAATCCGAAAATCGTGGCGGTGAACATCGTCGGCGCCGAGCATTATCACGTCTCCATGCGCGACTACAGCCTGCACATGAAGATGTTTAACTACCTGAAGTCGAAATACCCGCAGGTAAAACTGTCGCTGCACGCGGGCGAACTGGCGCTGGGCATGGTGCCGCCGGAAGGCTTGAAGTTCCACATCGCCGAAGCGATCG
>DASWYX010000339.1:0-6390 GCA_036404755.1 Pseudoduganella sp. | reverse complement strand
ATCGGCCAGGAAGATCTCGTAGACCTCGTTGTTGTTCATGCTGGGCGGGACGGCGGCCACTTCATGCAGCAGCTTCTGGATGCTGACCGTGTTCTTGGCGGTACGCTGGGGATACACTGCCACGCCATTGCGCGACAGCGCCTTCACCACTTCGGCCGGCGCAGCCTTCGCCGGTTGGGCGTGCGGACGCCCCAGATGATAACCCTGCGCGTAAGCCACGCCCAGGTCGCGCAGGACCAGCAACTCGGCCTGCTTTTCGATGCCCTCGGCGATGACGAGTGTATTCGACTTGTCCGCGATCTCCTGGATCGAGCGGACGAATTGCAGCTTCACCGGATCGGCATTGATGCCCTGGATGAAGTGCATGTCCACCTTGACGTATTCGGGCCGCAGCTCCGACCACAGGCGCAGGCTCGAGAAACCCTCGCCCAGGTCGTCGATGGCGATCTGGAAGCCCATATTGCGGTAGTGGAGTACCGCTTCCCGCATCAGCTCATAGTCGTAGGTCGGGTGGTTTTCCGTCAGCTCGATGATCACGTTGGCCGGATTGATGCCGATCTGCTGGATGTAGCCGAGGGTTTCGCCGCCGCTGCCATCCTTGGACAGCACCAGGCTTTCCGGGCTCACGTTCAGGAACAGCTTGCCCGGCAGCTGCAGTTCCGCGAAGCGCTCCAGCACCACGCGCCGGCACAGGTACTCCACTTCGCGCGCCAGGTGGTTGGCCCGCGCCGCCTTGAACAGGTTCATTGGCGAGTGCAGGGGGCTGTCGGACGGACCGCGGATCAGGCCTTCGTAGGCGATGATGTCGCCGGACTTCATGTCGACGATGGGCTGGAAGAGGGCGGTGAGCTGGCGGCGGGCGATAATGTCCAGCAAATGCTGGCCCAGCTGCTCATCCGGAGTGGGTCGGAGGTAGCTTACGTTGGACGGCAGGAGGGCGGAAGGAGGACTCATTCTCGGAATGTTAATTTCCAATTATGACAATATGATGAATTTGAGCAAGAGAATTTCCTGTTGCCCTCTATACAAGCGGCGCTACAATAGGGTTTCCTTTACCTGACAGAAACGCCGATGCCAAGCCTGCCAATTTCACGTTTTGTCGCTACGGCAACTTTATTGGCCGCCAGCGCGGCCGCTGGCGCCGCCGTCACGGTCCAGGTCACGGATGCCGCCGGCAAGCCGGTGAGCGACGCTGTCGTTTATGCGGAAGCCGAGCCGGGCCAGAGCCTGCCGGCCGCGCGCAAACCCGGCGAAATCGTGCAGCAGGGCTTGAAGTTCATCCCGCTGGTGACGGTGGTGCAGACCGGCAGCAAGATCTTTTTTCCGAATAACGACAAGGTGCGCCACCACATTTATTCGTTCTCGCCGGCGCACAAGTTCGACCAGAAGCTTTACAGCGGTACCACGGCGGAGCCGCAGACTTTCGAGAAAGCAGGCACGGTTGTCCTGGGTTGCAACATCCACGACAGGATGATTGCCTACGTGCGTGTGGTGGAAACGCCATACTTTGCCAAGACGGATGCCCACGGCGCGGCTACCGTCGATGCGCCGGCCGGCAAATATGTGCTGAAAGCGTGGCATCCGGACATCAGCGGCGGCCAGGCACTGGAACAGCCGTTGGCCGTCAGGGCGGATGCGGCGGCCGCCGCCAGCTTCAGGATGACGCTGAAGCCCGTCGTGCGCGACGCGGATTCCATTTCGAGTTACTGATAAACCTTATGCGTTTTCGCAGCCTTGAAAGCCGGATCGTTACCCTGTTCCTCGTCCTGCTGGTCGTGGTGCAGGTGGTCGGCCTGCTGGTGATCCAGCGCGGCATCAATACCAATGCCCGCAATTCGATCAGCGCCGAACTGGTCAACGGGACCAAGGTGTTTTCGCGGCTGCTGGAACAGAATGCACAGAACCTGCGCTCCGGCGCCCGCCTGCTGACGCGCGACGCGGGCTTCCTTTCGGCCGTGGGCAGCACCGATGAAGGCGACCGCGCCACCATCGAGTCCGTGCTGGCCAACCACGGCCGCCGCATCCATGCGTCGCTGTCCATGCTGATCAACGCGGAGCGCAAGGTCACGGCGTCCACCAATAACGAGCAGTCGGCCGGCCTGGAGAAGATGGTGCTCGGCATGCTGGACCAGGCGGAGCAGGCGGACGGCGCGAACGGCATCGCCATCGTCGACCGCCGCCCCTACCAGGTGGTGGTCATGCCGGTGAAGGCGCCGATCACCATCGGCTGGGTGGTCATGGCTTTTCCCATCGATGAACGGCTGGCGCGCGAGATGCGCGAGATCACCTCGCTGCAAACCACGATCATGACCGAAACCGCCAAGGGCGGCTGGCTGCCCGTGGCGTCGACGCTGCCGGCATCGGAGGTCGCCGGCATGACCAGGCAGATGGACGGCGCGACTGGCGAAGTGTTCGACGTCGATGTCGGCGAAGACCGCTACAGCGTGCGCATGCTGCGCATCGGCGAGGACGACGGCCAGCGCGCCGTGGTCGTGCTGGGCCGCTCCATCGATGAAGCGACGGCCGAATATTCGCGCCTGGAGCGCTGGCTGGTGGTCCTGACCATCGCCGGCCTGGGGGTTTCCGCAGTCGCCAGCGTGCTTACGGCCAAGCGCATCGCCCAGCCGCTGACCGAACTGGCCGGCACCGCCAAGCGCCTGGAGCAGGGCGACTACAAGGCGCAGGCCGAAGTGCGGAGCGAGGATGAAATCGGCGCGTTGGCCGTCGCCTTCAATACCATGCGCGACGGTATCGCCAAGCGCGAACAGGAAATCCGCCGTCTGGCATACTGGGACACGCTGACCAATCTGCCCAACCGCGCCCAGTTCCTGCTGCTGTTGAACGACTCCATCGACCTGGTGCGCAAGCGCGGCGAATCGCTGTTCGTGCTGATGATGGACCTCGACCGCTTCAAGCACGTCAACGATGTGATGGGCCACAGCTTCGGCGATGCGCTGCTGAAGCAGGTGGCGGGCCGCCTGATGCACCAGCTGGCGAACCGGCGTCATACGGCCGCCCAGGTTGCGCGACTGGGCGGAGACGAATTCGCCATACTGCTGCCGGGCGCCGACCTGGATCATGCCATCGTGATTGCGGCGGAAATCCTGCGCGCGCTGGAAACGCCGCTGTCGCTGGATGAACAGACGGTCGATATCGGCGCAGGTATCGGCATCGCCGGCTTCCCTGAGCATGGGCAGGATGGCGAGTCGCTGCTCAGCATGGCCGAGGTGGCGATGTACGAAGCCAAGCAGCGCAGCGAAGGCGCGGTGGTCTACAGCGCGGACATCGACAAGGGCAGCGAACAAAGCCTGTCCCTGCTGACGGAGCTGCGCCACGCGCTGGAGCGCAATGAGTTCCGCCTGTGGGTGCAACCAAAGATCGGCCTTGGCAACGGCCACGTAATCGGCGCCGAGGCGCTGGTGCGCTGGGTGCATCCAGTGCGCGGCAATGTGTTCCCCGACCAGTTCATTCCCTTCGCCGAGCAGACCGGCTTTATCCGCGTGTTGACGCAGTGGGTGCTGGAGCGCTCGGCGGAGCTGTGCCATGAGCTGGCAATGCGCGGCATCCACATCAAGATTTCGGTGAACCTGTCCACGCGCGACCTGCTGGACCAGGAGCTGCCGTTCAAGTTTGCCGGCATCTTCGCCCGTCACCAGGTGTCGCCCGGCTCCTTCTGCCTGGAGATCACCGAGTCCGCCATCATGGACGATCCGGTGCGCGCCCAGCAAACGCTGGAGCGCCTGCATGCCATGGGCTGCGATTTGTCGATCGACGATTTCGGCACCGGTTACTCTTCGCTGGCCTACCTGAAGCGGCTGCCGGTCGATGAACTGAAGATCGACAAGTCCTTCGTGCTGAATATGGTGGAGGATGTGGGTGACGCCAAGATCGTGCGCTCGACCATCGATCTTGGCCACAATATGGGCTTGCGCGTGGTGGCTGAAGGCGTCGAGAGCCGCGAAGCCTTTGACATGCTGGCCCGCCTGGGCTGCGACCAGGGCCAGGGCTATTTCATGTCCCGCCCCATCGCCGCCGACCAGCTGGCGGGCTGGGTGGAAGCGTGGCGTTCGAGCGCGCACGCAACGGCCACTTTGGCCGAATAAAAAGCGCCGCAGGGCCCGGCGGAAAGTTTCAAATTCGTCATATTTCACGCTATGATCCGTCCACCGCGGCGGCTCACGAGGCACGCCGCGCATTACTCTTATAAGGACAATCGATGCAGATCAAGCGTGCTACCCTCGTTCTTTCCCTTCTCGCGGCATTCGGCACCAACGCCATCGCCCAAAGCTGCCCCGGCGGCGCTTCCAGCTTCCACTACCCGCTGACCAAAAAGGTCGACCAGCAGGATAACTACCACGGTACGATGATCGCCGACCCGTACCGCTGGCTGGAAGATGCGAACAGCGCCGAGACCAAGTCCTGGGTCGAGGAACAGAACAAGGTCACGCAAGGCTTCCTGTCGCAGATCCCGGCGCGCGAAGCGATCAAGGCACGCCTGACCAAGCTGTGGAACTTCGAACGCTTCAGCGTGCCGTACAAGGAAGGCGGCCGCTATTTCTACAGCCGCAACGACGGACTGCAGAACCAGTCCGTGCTCTATACGGTAAAGTCGCTGGGCGACACACCGCGCGTGCTGCTGGACCCGAATACCCTGGCTGCCGACGGCACCGTGGCGCTGGCCGGCCTGGCCGTCAGCCCGGATGGCAAGCATCTGGCCTACAGCATCGCCGCTTCCGGCTCCGACTGGAACGAGATCAAGGTGCGCGATATCGAAACGGGCAATGACCGTAGCGACCATATCAAGTGGGTCAAGTTCTCCAACACCGCCTGGGCGCATGACGGTTCCGGCTTTTACTACAGCCGCTATGACGAGCCGACCGAGGCGGCGAAGCTGTCCGGCATCAACTACTTCCAGAAGGTCTACTTCCACAAGCTGGGCACCGAGCAGTCGGCGGACGTGCTGGTGTACGACCGTCCGGACCAGAAGGAGTGGGGATTCTCGGCCAATGTGACCGACGATGGCCGCTACCTGGTCATCAGCTCCTCGCAGGGCACGGAACGCAAGCGCCGCATCTTCTACAAGGATTTGAAGGCCAGGGATGCAAAGGTGGTTGGCCTGCTGGAAGCCTTCGATGCGGACTATGATTTCATCGATAACGATGGTCCCGTGTTCTACTTCCGCACCGACAAGAACGCGCCGAAGTCGCGCATCGTGGCGATCGACGTGCGCAAGCCGGCCATTGGCGACTGGAAGGAAGTGGTGGCCGAGGCGCCTCAGACGCTGACCAATGCGAGCATCGTCAACAAGCAGCTGGTGCTGAACTACCTGACCGATGCGCACAGCGCCGTGAAGATCGTCGACCTGAAGGGCAAGCCTGTGCGCGAAGTGTCGCTGCCGGGCATTGGCTCGGCGGGCGGCTTCGGCGGCAAGCGTGGCGATACGGAGACCTTCTACTCCTACACCAGCTTTACCACGCCCACGACCATCTATCGCTACGACATGAAGACCGGCCAAAGCTCGGTGTTCCGCCAGCCGAAGGTGGATTTCGATCCTGCGGCGTATGAAACGCGCCAGGAGTTCTTCACCAGCAAGGATGGCACGCGCGTGCCGATGTTCATCGTGTCGAAGAAGGGCATGAAGCTGGATGGCAGCAATCCTACCTATCTGTATGGCTACGGCGGTTTCAATATCTCCCTGACGCCCGCCTTCTCGGTCGCCAACCTGGCGTGGGTTGAAATGGGTGGCGTCTACGTAATGGCCAACTTGCGTGGCGGAGGCGAATACGGCGAGGCTTGGCACAAGGCCGGCACCAAGCTGCAGAAGCAGAATGTGTTCGATGACTTCATCGGCGCGGCCGAATGGCTGGTATCGCATAAGGTGACTTCGCCTTCGAAGCTGTCGATCGGCGGCGGCTCGAATGGCGGCCTGCTGGTGGGTGCGGCGATGACTCAGCGTCCGGACCTGTTCGCGGCCGCGCTGCCGGCCGTGGGCGTGATGGATATGCTGCGCTTCCACAAGTTCACCATCGGCTGGGCGTGGACTTCGGACTACGGTTCGTCCGACAATGCGGACGAATTCCAGGCCCTGGTCAAGTATTCGCCGCTGCATAACCTGAAGGCGGGCGGCTGCTATCCGGCGACCATGGTCACGACCGCGGACCACGACGACCGCGTGGTGCCGGCGCACAGCTTCAAGTTTGCCGCGGCTGCGCAGGCCGCGCAGGCCGGCGCTGCGCCGATCCTGATCCGTATCGAGACCAAGGCCGGCCACGGCGCGGGCAAGCCGACGTCCAAGCAGATCGAGGAAGTGGCCGACAAGTGGGGCTTCCTGTACCGCACGCTGGGCATGGACGCGGCCAGCACGGCCAGTGCCGCCCCGGCGGCTGCTCC
>DASWYX010000338.1:0-3355 GCA_036404755.1 Pseudoduganella sp. | reverse complement strand
CGCGTGCCGCCTCGCGCACGTTCAGCGGCTGGCCGGACGTGCCATCCTTGCGGCCCAGGTCCTCCCAGTGGGCGCTATTGCCCTGGGTCCAACCGGCCTCGTAAGCGGCGCGGGACTGCGGCGTGCCCTTCTTGCGCACTTCCTCGCTGGCGGCGCGGGACTCCCAGGCGGCGGTCAGCTGCAGCGCATTGCGGCCGTCGGCCATGCCGCGGCTGGACCAGAATTCGGCATTGCCGGCCGTCCAGCCGTCCGCATAACGGGCGGGCGCGTCGGCCGCGGGGGCGGTATGGTCGTCGCAGAAATCCTTGCGTTCGGCAAAGTCGGCTTTTTCGCCGGCGGTGCCGTCCTTGTGGCCCATGGCGCGCCAGTCGCCGGACTTGCAATCGGCGATGCGCTGCATGGTGGACTGGCAACCGGCCAGGGTCAGGGTCAGGGTGAGAAGGAGCGGTGCGAGTCTCAAGATGTCTGTTTTTATGTTGTTATCGTCCGCCGCCCAGGACCCGGGCAGGCAGCATCACAATGGCGCGCAGCAGTTCGAAGACCGCCTCCACGCCAATGCCCAGCAGGCGGAACGGGAGCAGGATCAGCCAGACCAGAGGATACAGGACGAGCGCCAGCAAGGCGAGCGGCCAGCAGATGAACAGCAGCAACAACCAGAGCAGAAAGCCCAGCATGGCGATACCTCCCGTTTTCTTGTTGTCCAGACTGTAATCCGGACGTCCGGGACGGACAATCGCCATGCGACCAAATGCAAAATGCGCGGATGAATGGTGAAATCGCGGGGGCGAAACGGCCCTTACGCGTGCGCAGCCACCGGGGCGGCAACCACCTCGGCGCGCATGGCTGACTGCAGCGACTGAATTTGTCCGCCGGCGCGGTAGGCGAAGCCGACCTGCACCACCTCCCCTGCGCGGACTTTCACAGGCTCAGCCAGCGGCAGGGTCATGTAGTGATTCAGCCAGTCGATGGTCGACGACCGTTCCTGCACGACTGCCAGGATATTCTTGGTGACGAAGCGCAGCGCATTCAGCGTGCCGTCGCGCTCGATGGCGATGCGGCCCTCCCAGCGGTACGCCAGGTCGTTGGCCTGGGTGAAATCGATCAGTGAATACACGGCCGGCTGGCCGAGTTCCAGGGTGCCCGGGTGCACGACGCCTGGCTGCTGGAACTGCACGATGGGCGCGTAAAAGCCTTCGAAATCATATTCCTGCTGCACGGGCTGGACGGCCATCAGCACGGCCTCCGGCAGGAACACGGGTAGCGGGCCGCCGAACTGCTTCAGATAGCGCTGCTTGAAATTTTCGATCACTTCGACCTGCTTCTCGCGCAGCATGGCCACGTGGATCATTTCGCAGATCACCACGTCCACCGGTTCCGGCGGCAGGTACTCGAAAGCGTCGGCGTGGATCACTTCCACACGTTCGCCGCCCTCGTTCATGGCCAGGAATTTGCGCGCCTCACGCACCATGTCCGGATTGAATTCGACGCAATAGACTTTGGACGCCTTGCGCGCCGCGAAGCAGGACAACACGCCCGTGCCCCCGCCCAGTTCGAGCACTTTCATGCCCGGCTTCACCGTGTAGTCGATGGCGGCCTTGAAGTTGACCATCCGGTTGGCGTCCATCAGCATATTGTGATGGTAGTGGACGGGAATAAATTGGCCGAGATAGCAGCTCTCGATTTCGCGTTCGTTCAGCATGGCGGTTCCATAGGGTTTGCGACAAGACTATTGTCGCGGGAACCATGCTACGCCAAAGCGGTGAGTTCTGGGGTGAAAGCGGCTTAGTTCAGCGTTTAGCGGCCAGGTGGATGCGGATGGCTTCCGCAATCCAGGGCTTGTGCGCGCGCTCGGCAAATTCGCCGGCGGTCGATTTGAAGCCGCGGTCGCGCAGGTTGGCGTCCGCGCCTTCGGCCAGCAGCATCTTGACCGCGTCTTCCATCCCTTCGCGCGCCGCGACCATCAGCGGCGTCATACCGGAGGGGGACTCCGCATCGATATATGCGTGCTGGTCGAGCAGGATGCGCATGATCTCGGTCTGGCCGGCCGCCGCGGCGTAGTGCAGCGCCGTCCAGCCCGGGCGGTTGACCTGCGCGCCCTTCGCCAGCAGGGCATGCACGGCTTCCTTGTTGCCCTTGAAGGCGGCCATCATCAGGGCCGTGTTGCCGTTGTCGGCCGCGGACTCGAGCTGGATGTTCGGCTGGGACAGCAGCAGCTTGAAAACCTTCATCGAATCGTAGCGCAAGGCCACGATCATGCCGGTCTCCCCGCGCTCCGGCTCGCGGACGTTCGGGTCAAGGCCGCGGGCCAGGATGGGTTTGATGCTGCCGGCATCGTCCAACTGGGCGGCGCGGAAGAAGCGGACCGCTTCCTCGCCCTGCGGTGGCAGGTCGGGCGCGCCGTGCGCCAGGCCGGTAATCGATGCCAATGCTACTGCCAGGGCCGCCGCGCGGGCTTTAAGGCGCCGGCGGACAAAGCGAACACGCATCATCAATCCCATTAAGAACCTACCGTACGATGTTGAATAATTTGAAGAAATTCGCCGTCGTCTGTTCCGCGACCTGCTCCACCGGAATGCCGCGCAGCTTGGCGATGAATTCGGCCACATGCGACACATAGCCGGGTTCGTTCATTTTGCCACGATATGGCACCGGCGCGAGATATGGCGAATCGGTCTCGATCAGCATGCGCTCCAGGGGCACTTCGAGGGCGACGTTCTGCAAGTCCTTGGCGCTCTTGAAGGTGACGATGCCGGAGAAGGAAATGTAGAAGCCCAGCTCCATGGCGGCGCGCGCCACTTCCAGCGATTCAGTGAAGCAATGCATGACGCCACCGACGCCGCCATCCTGCGGCGCGGCGCCCTCTTCCCGCATGATGCGGATCGTGTCGTCGCTGGCGCTGCGGGTAGGGATGATCAGTGGCTTGCGCGTGAGGCGCGAGGCGCGGATATGGGTGCGGAAACGCTCGCGCTGCCATTCCAGGTCGCCTTCCAGACGGTAGTAGTCCAGGCCAGTTTCACCGATGGCGACGATCTTGGGATTGTTGGCGAGTTCGACCAGCTGCTCTACGCTGGGCTCGGGGGTGTCTTCATAGTCGGGGTGCACGCCAACGGAGGCGTAGATATGCGGGTATTGCTCGGCCAGCGCCAGCACACGGGGGAAGTCCGGCAGGTCCACCGATACGCATAGCGCGTGGCTGACCTTGTTTTCCTCCATTTTAGAGAGGATTTCTGGCATCCGGACGGCGAGCTCCGGGAAGTCGATGTGGCAGTGGGAGTCGATGTACATCGCGTAATTTTACCAAAACCGAACACCGGGTCAGACCCAAGGGTCAGACCCTTGGGTTTGACCCGTTTTT
>DASWYX010000337.1:0-4972 GCA_036404755.1 Pseudoduganella sp. | reverse complement strand
ACCCGCTCGGACGTCATCAGCATCTATTCGGGCAGCGCCCTGAGCGGCGTGGGCAATGTAGGCGTAGGCGCCGCCTATACGGGCGGCGCTTCGGTCACGGTCAACCTCAATACGCCGTTCAACTTCCTGCAGGGTGACGTGCTGCTGGTGGCGCCGGAACCGGCGGGCGGCAATTGCAGCCTGGCTCAGCTCGACGCTACGCCCGCCGGCAATGCGCTGGGCATCGCCAGCAGCGCCTCGTTCCGCTTCAACGCCGGCTCCCTGCTGGGTGGGAATTACCAGCCGGGCCAGGCCCGCGTGTTCAACCTGGGGCAGCCGCAGAAGCTGGCTTTCCACACCTGGTCCGTCAACAACGGCGTGCTGATGCTGCGCGCCACCGACCTGGCGGGCACGGCGCGCAACCCGCAGTCCGTGATCGACAATGTGGTGGCCATCAAGGCGCAATACGGCTTCGACACCCGCCAGCCGGCCGCGGTGACCGCCGACCCGCGTCCGCAAGTCACGCAATGGAGCGCCACCATGGTCGATGCCGACAGTGATGGCGTGGTTGGCGGCGCCGGCGATTACCAGCGCATCGCGGGCATCCGCCTGGCCGTGATTGCCCGCAGCAGCGTCGCGGAAAAACCCGATCCGGCCAGCGGCCAGTGCACCGCCACCACGGCGGGCCTGCAAGTCTTCGCCGGCAACGCCCCGGCCGGCGTGGCCGCCGTGCCCGTCACGGTGGCGCTGGATGTGGCAAATGATCCCATCAGCTGGACCTGCTATCGCTACCGCGCTTTCGAAACCATTGTCCCGATCCGCAATTCGGGCTGGAGACCATGATGCCGTACCGTTCCCGCTTGCAGGCCGGCGTGGCGCTGCCCGTGATGCTGATCATCCTGGTCGTGATGATGATCAGCGGTATCTACCTGCTGCGTTCCAGCACGTCGACCACGCTGACCACGGCCAACCTGGCCTACGAATCGGCGCTCAGCAAGGCCGCCGACCTCGGCATCAACACGGCTTACCAGTATCTGAGCACTGTGCCCAACCGCAACGTGCTGTGGAACGACGACGCGGGCAACGGCTATGTGGCCACGATGGCTGTTGGCGCGAACCAGGGCGTGAGCAATCCCGCCTTCTGGGTTGGCTCGCGCACCCTGGTCGACAACGCGGGCAACCGCGTCGAATACGTCATCCACAGGCTGTGTTCCTTGCCCGGTCCATTCACTTCGCCGAATAACTGCGCAAAGACGGCGGCCAAGCAGAACGTGGCGGCGAAAACGCAGATCGGCACCTCGCTGTCGACCTCGTCCCAGGTCTTCCAGGGCTCGCCGCAGCTGCACTATGTAATCACCGCACGCATCGCGGGCGCGCGCGGTGGCAATGTGATGAATCAGGCAGTAGTAATGATGGGGCCGTAAGGCGCCGCGACCACGATGGATATCCATATGAATAAAATCTTGAGCAAGCTGGCGGCCCCCCTCGCTGCGCTGGCACTGGCCGTCCTGCCTGCGGCCACGTTCGCCGCTCCCACCAATATCGCCCAGGTGCCGCTGCTGAATATTTCCGGCACCGGCACCGTCAAGCCGAACCTGATGCTGTTGTTCGATAACTCCGGCTCGATGGAGCAGACTTATACGCCGGACTACATCAACGACGCTATCTGCCGCTCGCGCGCGACGCTGGCGCAAGGCATCACCGGCTGCAATGTGGGCCATCCGCCCTTCATGAGCTCAGACTTCAACCGGCAGTATTACAACCCGGCCATCCGCTACCAGCCGCCGGTGTACTGGGACGGCAGCTCCTATCCGGAAAAGAACGCGACCAACACCAGCAACTGGACCAATGTGGTCAGTGATGGCTTCGGCAAGCAGAACACCAACCTGTACGGCCAGGCCGACACCGCCATCAACCTCGCCACCGAATTCCCGGACCTGAAGTGGTGCGACCCGAACAACTCGTCCAGCTGCCGCACGAACACCAGCTACAGCTATCCGGACAACACCTTCTACAGCGCCTCGCAGATCTCGACCCAGCCTTACTACTACGTGATCAATGTCTCCGAGTACTGCACGGACGACTCGATGACCCGTTGCCAGTCGGTGGCGATCGGCGGCGCCGCGCCGCCCGGCTATCCGGTACCGGCCAAGCTCCGCTGGTGCAATTCGACCTCGCTGATGAATTGCCAGGCCAAGCATGTGGGCGCCTACATCTATCCGAAGTATTCGACCCCGGCGGGCGCCTCCGTTGCCTACGGGACGATTACGGTCGGCCAGTCCTACGGCAACAGCGCGCTCAGTGTGACTTCGGTTTCCGTGACCGACCCGCTGACCAATAGCTCGCTGGTCATCACCAATGGCCCGGTCAGTGCGCCGACCGGCACCGATACCCCCGTCAAGCAGCAGACCCTGGCGACTGCGCTGGCCGCCAGCATCATCGCCAACACTGGCCTGGGCACCGACGCTTACTATGCCTGCGTGAAGACGCCGATCAGCGGCTATGGCGTGCCGGCCTGTTCCAGCTCGCCGTTCAATTTGACGCTGGGCGCAGACAACGTCGTCGCCGTGCTGCCGATCACCTGCCCGTCCGGGGCCAAGAATATGTCGGTCTGCACCGTGATCAATGACAGCAGCAACAATCCGCGCGCCGGCTGGACGCTGTCCGCCGTGCGCCCCGCCATCAACAATCCCAATCCGACGGCGAACAATCCCGCCACCGCCCTGATCCAGATCACGGCAGGCAAGGCATCCGGCAACAGCACCTACACACTGAACGGCGTGAAGCTGGGTGCGACCCAGATCGGTAATTCGTTCACCTTCGACAAGAACAACGACTACTCGGACCTGCGCGACAAGATCATCGCCTCCATTACTTCGCGTGGCGTGTCGGGCATTACGGCAGCCGTTGGCGGCAGCAGCATTTCGCCGCTGTGTGCCCAGCAGCCGGCCACCTCCGTCTGTATCGTCAATACCGGCGCCAACGCCAACGGCGCGGCGCCGACGTTCATGAATTCGCCGAGCGGCTTGAGCGGGTACACCATCAATATGGTCAACGCTGCCACCGCGGCCGATTCCGTTCCCATCACGACGGTGGCGCTGTCCAGTGGCGCCAGCGCGCCCAGCGCGTTCACGCGTGTGAATATCGTGTCCGGCCAGACGTATCCGAAGGGCCTGAACCGCACCGATTGCGTGGCGCAGTCCAGCGTGTGCACCTACAACGAAGAGATGACCAACTTCGCGAACTGGTACTCGTACTACAAGACCCGTTTGCAAATGATGAAAACCTCGGTGGGCATCGCCTTTGCGGCGGTGACGGGCAATTACCGCGTCGGTTATGCGCGCCTGTCCGTGATGGGCGCTGCGGGCGCCGTCGACCAGAAGCCGAAGGATTTCACCGGCACCAACCGCTCCGACTGGTACACCTTCCTGTACAACACCACGACCAGCGGCTCCACGCCAACCCGTACCGCGATGGACAATGTGGGCCGCATGTTCGCCAATCTGGCGCCTTACAACTACGCGGCGGGGGACGAGGTGGTGCAGTACCCGTGCCAGCAGAACTTCATGATCCTGACCACGGACGGTTACTGGAACGGCGCGTCCACCAATAATGTCGTCAACAACGACAACGTGGAAAGCACCAGCCGCTTCTGCACCAAGGCGCGCGGCTGCGTGGATACGCGCTCCCAGACCCAGCCCTCGATCGCGGACGTGGCCCTGCATTGGTACAACGGCGGTTCCTCGACCGGTACCGTATCGCTGCGCCCTGGCCTGGAGCCGGACATGACCAAGCCCGGCCAGGTGCCGGCGCAGGCGGGGGAGAACACCCACCTGCACGTGAACACCTTCACTCTGGGCCTGGGCATGGATGGCGTGATGAACTATGACCCGAACTACGACACGTCGCCCAAGGCGAACGGCGACTTCTACAACCTGATCACCGGCGTCACCAGCGGCTGCCCATGGAATGGCGGCGGCGCCTATGTGTGGCCGAACCCGGATACCACCAACACCGGCAGCACCGTGCAGGAGCGCGTGGACGACCTGTGGCATGCGGCCGTGAACGGCCACGGCCGCTACTTCAGCGCCAACCAGCCGAAGGAAGTGGTGGACGGCCTGAGCGCCGCGCTGGCGAAGATGCAGATCAGCCCCGGTGCTGCAGCAGCAGCGGCAACGTCCACGCCGAACATCACGCAGCAGGACAACGACATCTTCTCCGATACCTTCACCACCGTGAAATGGTATGGCGAACTGACGGCCCGCAAGCTCGACCCGACCACCGGCGACGTGGGCACGACTGCCGTCTGGACCAGCTCCAATATCGTCGGCAAGAAAGTCGGCGCCAGCACCGATACGCGCAATATCTACACCATCAACGATAGCGGCGCCGTCGTCCGGTTCACCTACGCCAATATGAGCGCAATGATGAAGGGCTGGTTCGACAACAAGTGCGCCTCGATGGCCCAGTGCACGATGCTGGGCGTGGCGGACCGCGCCATCGTCAACAGCGGCAACAACCTGGTGAACTGGCTGCGCGGCCAGCAGCAGTATTCGGACGACACCCGCTTCCGCGCCTATACGATGACGCCCAACACGCCGCCCGGCGCCACCGGCCCGATCCCGATCGTGCTGGGGGACATCGCATCGTCCAAGCCGGCCTATGTGCGCGAGCCGCGCAAGAACTACACGGACGCTACCTACCAGACGTTCAAGTCCGACAAATCAAGCCGTAAGCCCATCGTTTACACGGCGGCCAACGACGGCATGCTGCATGCATTCGATGCCGCCACCGGCGAAGAGTTGATGGCCTACGTGCCGCGCATCACGATGAAGAAGCTGTGGCAACTGGCCAGCACGACTTACGGCACCAACCACATCTTCACCACCGACGGTTCCCCGGAAGTGGCGGATGTGCAGATTGGCGGCAACTGGCGCACGATGCTGGTGGCCGGCCTGAATGGCGGTGGCCGCGGTTACTATGCGCTGGTCGT
>DASWYX010000336.1:0-16671 GCA_036404755.1 Pseudoduganella sp. | reverse complement strand
ATCCGCCGTCCATGCTTCGCCATTAGAGGCAATCCTCTAACCACCATCGCCGCACGCTCGTACACTTTTATGATTAAAAAACTCATAAGGGGAGACGATGCAGCGCAGAACACTTCTAAAGGCAGGCCTGCTGGGCGCGATTGCGCTGGCGTCGGGCGGCGCCGTATACCGGCAACTGAACCCGCCGCGCCTTGAGCGCTATGCGATGGACGACAAGGCGCGTGGCATCGTCGCAGTGCTGGCGCCGGTCATTATCGGCCCCGTGCTGCCGTCGGAAGCTGCGGCGCGCCAGGCTGCCGTTGAGGGCGCCGTCCAGCGCGTAGCAGGCGCCATCGCCGGCCTGCCGCTGGCGACGCAAAAGGAAATCGCAGACCTGTTCGCGCTCTTATCCCTGGCCCCGACGCGCAGCCTGATTGCCGGCATCAGCGACTGGCAAAGCGCCACGCCCGGGCAGTTGGCGGCCTTCCTGCAAAGCTGGCGCACGCACCGCTTCGCCATGCTGCAAACCGCCTACCAGGCGCTGCATGATCTTGTGCTGGGCGCCTGGTATGCCGACCCTGCCAGCTGGACGGCCATTGGCTATCCCGGACCGCTGAAGGAGCTGAGCGCATGAGCAGCCCCGTACCCGACCCGATTGCCGCCGGCCTGGCGGCCGGCTGGAACGTGATCGATGCCGCCACGCTGGACAAGGACCTCACGCTGGAAGCGGACGTGGTCATCGTCGGCAGCGGCGCCGGCGGCGGTGTGACGGCTGAAATCCTGTCGCTGGCCGGCCTGAAAGTCATCATCGTGGAAGAGGGCGCGCTGAAATCCTCGCGCGACTTCAAG
This sequence comes from Pseudoduganella sp., assembly GCA_036404755.1. GTDB lineage: Bacteria > Pseudomonadota > Gammaproteobacteria > Burkholderiales > Burkholderiaceae_D > Rugamonas. Next base: position 15,843 of record DASWYX010000336.1, on the reverse strand, counting down.
ATGCGCGAAGCGGACGCCTATCCGGCCCTCTACCAGGAATCGGCCGCGCGCAAGACGAAGGACAAGGCCATCAATATCCTGCAGGGGCGCACCGTCGGCGGCACCACCGTGATCAACTGGACGTCCAGCTTCCGCACGCCGCCGGACACGCTGGCCTGGTGGCAGCGCCGCTACGGCCTGCAAGGCTACACGGTGGAGGCGCTGGCGCCCTGGTTCCAGATGATGGAAGAGCGCCTGCACATCAGCGACTGGCCCACGCCGCCGAATGCCAACAATGGCTTGCTGGGGGAGGGCGCGCAAAAGCTGGGCATCAGCTTCGGCCATATCCGCCGCAACGTGAACGGCTGCTGGAACCTGGGTTACTGCGGCATGGGCTGTCCCACCAACGCCAAGCAGTCGATGCTGGTGACGACCATCCCGTCTGCGCTGTCGCACGGCGCCACCCTGCTCACGCGTGCGCGCGCCGAGCGCCTGCAACTGCAGGCCGGCCGCATCGAAAGCGCCGACTGCAGCGCACTGGGCGCCGATGGTATTGAAGCGACGGGCCGCCGCATCCGGCTGCGCGCCAGGCATTTCGTCGTGGCCGGCGGCGCCATCAACACGCCGGCGCTGCTGCTGCGCTCCAGCGTGCCCGATCCGCACGGGCTGCTGGGCAAGCGCACCTTCCTGCACCCGACGCTGGTGTCGGCCGCCAGCTACCGGCAGCCGGTGGAGGCCTTCGCCGGCGCCCCGCAAACCGTGTATTCCGATCACTTCCTGCACACCGGCCCGGTGGATGGACCGATCGGCTACAAGCTGGAAGTGGCGCCCATGCATCCGCTGATCACGTCCACCGCGCTGGCCGGCTTTGGCGCGCCGCACGCGGCGCTGATGCAGCGCTATCCGCACACCCAGGGCATGCTGGCGCTGCTGCGCGACGGCTTCCATGATGGCTCCCCGGGCGGTAGCGTGGGCTTGCGCAGCGATGGTTCGCCGGTGCTCGACTATCCGCTCGGCGATTATGTGTGGGACGGCGCGCGGCGCGCCTTGCTGACGATGGCCGAGATCCAGTTCGCGGCCGGCGCGCAAACCGTCACGCCGATGCATGAGCAGGCGGCCAGCTATGCCAGCTGGGAGCAGGCGCGCCAGGCCATCGCCGCGCTGCCGATGAAGAAGCTGGAGACGCGCATCATGTCGGCCCACGTGATGGGCGGCTGCACGATGTCCGCCGATGAGCGCAGCGGCGTGACCGACCCGCAGGGACGCTATCGCGGCATTACCAATCTGTCCGTGCACGACGGTTCGCTGTTCCCCACCTCGATCGGCGCCAACCCGCAACTCTCGATCTATGGCATTGTAGCGATGCTGGCCAGCGGGCTGGCGCAGGAGCTGAGCGGCCGTCCGGCGCCGCGGCCGGTGGCATAGGAGGATGGGGCAGTGGTGGCACGCATTCTGGGAATTATCATGGCCGTGCAGCTGGCGGCGGCCGGCCTGATCTGGTATTTCCTGTCGCGCGTGCTGCCGCTGGACGTTGCCCTGGTCGTGGCAGTGCTGATCGTTCTGGTGGTACGCATGGCCATCACGGCCAATAACTTCCGCCTTGCATGGCGCATGCGCAGCGAGCCGCCCGAAGCGCACCGCCTGGACCTCACCGGCAGCGCACGCCTGTTCGCGCAGGAGTACGCGTCCACTTTGCTGGCGTCGTCCTGGCATATGCTGCGCCATCGCGAGCGCCTGCATATCGCCCTGGTGCCGCGCGGCGTGCCGGTGCTGCTGGTGCATGGCTACGGCGCCAATGGCGGCTTCTGGTCGCCGCTGGGCGCCCTGCTGGAGCGGGAGCGCATCAGCCACGCCACGGTCAGCCTGGAACCGATGACCGCATCCATCGATGATTATGCGCAGCAGATCGATCACGCCGTGCAGGCGCTGCGCGCGGCAACGGGGGCGGAAAAAATAGTGATCGTCGCGCACAGCATGGGCGGCCTGGTGTCACGCGCTTACCTGCGCCGGCATGGCGCCGCGCACATTGCGCGCGTGATCACGCTCGGCACTCCGCATCATGGAACGGGCCTCGCCAGTTTCGGCATCGGCAGCAATGCGCAGCAGATGCGGCTCAGCGCCGTGTGGCTGTCGCAGCTGGAAGCCGATGACCGCGAGCAGCGCCGCCTGTTTACCTCCATCTACTCCTATCACGACAATATCATTGCCCCGCAATCGTCCTGCCATTTGCCGGGCGCGAAAAACATCGCGCTTGGCGGCATAGGCCACGTGGCGCTGGGCAGTCATCCAACGGTCATGCAGCGCGTTGTTGCGGAGATTTTGGCGATCCCGTAGACTGTCCTTGAGGCAATCTGGAGAGTAGGCAACTTCTGTTCTGAAAGCTGGACGATGGCGACAGACTTCGGTAGGCTCGATCATACGGATGCGCGGGATGCGGATGCACGTTTCGGCGGCCTGCTGGAATCCGTGCCGGATGCGGTCATCATTGCCAATGCGAGCGGCCGCGTCGTGCTGGCCAACAGCCAGGCCGATGCGCTGTTCGGCTATACGCGCGGCGAATTGCGCGGCATGACGCTGGAAGACTTGATGCCGGCGCGCTTTCGCAAGGCGCATGTGTCCCATCGCGATGGCTACTTCAATCAGCCGAGCGTGCGTCCGATGGGCGCGGGCCGCGAGCTGTTCGGGCTAAGAAAGGACGGGCATGAGTTCCCGGTCGAGATCAGCCTGAGCCCCGTCGCCACCGAGCAGGGCACGCTGATCATGAGCGCGATCCGCGATATCAGCGAACGCAAGCGCTTCGAACAGGCGCTGCATGAAAAGAATGTAGAACTGGCCCAGGCCAACCAGGCCAAGGACCGCTTCCTGGCGAGCATGTCGCACGAACTGCGCACGCCGCTCAACGCGGTGATTGGTTTTACCGGCACGCTGCTGATGCAGCTGCCCGGTCCCATCAACGCCGAACAGGAAAAGCAGTTGCGTACCGTGCAGTCCAGCGCACGCCATCTGCTGTCATTGATTAACGACCTGCTGGACTTGACGAAGATCGCTTCGGGCAAAGTGGAGCTGCACCCCGAACCGGTGAATTGCCGCGCCGTGATCGAGGAGCTGGCGCTGGTGTTCCGGCCGCAGGCACGCCAGAAGGGACTGGTGCTGCAATTCCGGGCGCCGCCGGAAGTGGTGACCTTGCGCACCGACCGCCGCGCGCTGCAGCAGATCCTGATGAACCTGATGAACAATGCGATCAAGTTCACGGACTCGGGCGAAGTCAATGTGGTGCTGGAACGGGCGTTTATCGATGGACGTGCCCGGGCGCTGATCAGCGTGGCCGATACCGGCGTCGGTATCGCCAACGACAACCAGGACAAGCTGTATCAGGCATTCACACAAATCGACCAGGGCAATACGCGGCAGTTCGAAGGCACGGGCCTGGGCCTGCATCTGAGCCAGCAACTGGCCGGCCTGCTGGGCGGCCGCATCAGCTGCACCAGCCAGCACGGCAAGGGCAGTGTATTCGTGCTCTCCCTGCCGCTCGAATAAGGGATACTCACGTGAACGATATTATCAGGAGCACCACCGTGTCAGCCCGCATTCTTATCATTGAAGACAATCCGACCAATATGGAGCTGATGGTTTACCTGCTCCGTGCGTTCGGATATCAGCCACTGATGGCGCATGACGGCGAAGAGGGTGTGGAGGCGGCCCGGCGCGAGCGTCCGGACCTGATCATCTGCGATGTGCACCTGCCCAAGCTCGATGGTTACGGCGTGGTATCGCGCCTGAAGCAGGACCCGCAACTGCGCGCCATTCCCACGCTGGCCGTGACCGCGCTGGCCATGGTGGGCGACCGCGAAAAACTGCTGGCCGCCGGTTTCGACGGCTACATCGGCAAGCCGATCGAGCCGGATACTTTCGTGAGCCAGCTCGAGTCTTTTTTGCTAGGGGAGATGTCGCCCCAGGCTGAAAACGACATCGCCACGATTCTCATCGTTGATGACCATGTGCTGAATCGTGAATTCCTCATGACTTTGCTAGGTTATAGCGGCCACCGCCTGCTGGAAGCGTCCAGCGGCATCGACGGCCTGAAGGTCATGGAATCGGAGCGGCCCGACCTCGTGATTTCGGACATCCTGATGCCGAATATGGATGGCTACGAATTTGTCAGCCGCATGAAGGCCAATCCGAAAACGGCGGACGTGCCGATCATCTTTTACACCGCGACCTACCGCGAGCGCGAAGCGATGGCCGTGGCCGAAGCCTGCGGCGTGCGCTGGGTGTTGCCCAAGCCTTCCGATCCCGATGTGATCCTGAAGACGGTGCACGAAGCGCTGGGCGTGGTGGAAAATGAAGAGGAAGCCGTGCCGGCCTTCGCACCGGAACCGCCCAGCGAAAGCCGCCTGCTGGATATCGAGAACAAAGTGGCCGAATACCTGGACGAGCTGGAGTCCAGCAGCCAGTTGATCACCCATTTCGCCACCAATGGCGAGGTGAAGGAAGCGGAGCCGGAGCACCTGACGCAGATGACGCAGCGCCTGTCGCGTTCTCTCTCCAGCCTGCAGGCCGTGAGCCTGCGCCTGACGGCCCTGATCGAACTGGGCATCGAACTGGGCGCGGAGCGCGACCCGCAGGGACTGATCGAGATCGGCTGCCGCGTGGCGCAGAATATCTGCGTGTCGCGCTACGCCTGCATCGGCGTGCTGGAACCGGGTGCCGAGGAGCTGAGCTTCTTCGCTTCCTGCGGCGCCAGCGAGCAGGCGTCCGTGATTGCCGAAACGCCGCGCGCAGGCATCCTGAATTCCCTGCTTGAACAGCGCTCGCCGGTACGCATGAGCGAACTGCCGGGCGCACCGACGGAAATCGGCCTGCCGCAGCGCCATCCTCCCGTCCATTCCTTCCTGGGCGTGCCGATCGCTTCGCGCGAGCGCGTGCACGGCTGGCTGTACCTGGTGGACAAGCTGGGCTCCGAGGAATTCAGCGAAGTCGATGAGCGCGTGGCCGTGACGGTGGCGGCGCAGATCGCCGTCGCCTACGAAAACCTGCTGCTGTATGAGGAAATCCGGCGCCACCACACGCAGCTGCAGCTGGACATGAACGCCCGCATCCGTCTCGACGAAGACTTGCGCCGCTTCCGCCTGGCGATGGATGCCACGGCCGACGCCATCTTCCTGGTCGACCGCGCCAATATGTGCTTCATCGACGTCAATGTGACAGCCTGCCGCATGCTGGGCTATGAGCGCGACGATTTCCTGCGCGTGGGGCCGAACAAGTCCACCATTCCCGAGCTGGTGCCGCTGGAAGACCTGTACGACAAGCTGCTGGCGGGCGACCAGAGCGGCGCCATGGCGGAACTGCTGCTGCAATGCCGGGATGGCAGTTCGCTGTCGGTGGAGGTGCAGCGCCGCACGCTGCGTTCGGGCCAGAACTGGATCCTGGTGGCGGTGGCGCGCGATATCACGGAGCGCAAGGAAGCGGAGAAGCGCCTGCTCAAGCTGGCCCATTTCGATACCCTGACCAACCTGCCGAACCGCAGCCAGTTCTACGATTCGCTGGCCCATTCGCTGAAGCAGGCGCAGGATCATAACTGGTCGCTCGCCGTGCTGTTCATCGATATGGACCGCTTCAAGAACATCAACGATACGCTGGGCCATACCATCGGCGACGAGCTGCTGATCCAGTTCTCCAGCCGCCTGGTCGATTGCCTGCGCGTGCGCGATACCATTGGCCGCTTCGGCGGCGACGAGTTCGCGGCCATCCTGATGCTGCCGGAAGGCGCGCAGAATGCGATTGCTGTGGTGGACAAGATCCGCGAGGCGATGCGCCATCCCTTCGACCTGAAGGGCCACGAAGTCACGGTGACGGCGTCCATCGGCATTTCCGTTTTCCCCGAGGATGGCACCGATCCCGACACGCTGATCCAGTATGCGGATACGGCCATGTACCGCGCCAAGGAAGCAGGGCGCGATGCCTTCCGCTTCTTCACTGCGGAGATGAATGCGCAATCGCTGGCGCGGCTGGACATGGAAAACGCGCTGCGGCGCGCCATCGACAACGAGGAATTCGTGCTGTTCTTCCAGCCCAAGGTGCACATCGCCACGGGCCGCATCAGCGGCGCCGAAGCGCTGATACGCTGGCAGCGTCCGGGGCACGGCATGGTGTCGCCGGCCTTGTTCATTCCCTTGCTGGAGGAGACGGGGCTGATCGTGCGCGTGGGCACCTGGGTGATCCACGAGGCTTGCCGCAAGATCGCGGAGTGGAACCGGTCCAAGACGGGCGCGGTGCATCTGTCGGTGAATGTGTCGGGCATACAGTTCTTCGTGGGCGGGCTGGAAGAGGAAGTCATGCGCGCGATCAAGGAGCACGATATCGCGCCCGAGCTGCTGGAGCTTGAGCTGACCGAGAGCTCGCTGATGTCCAATGCCGAAGAAACGATCACGGTGCTGCAGAACCTGAAGGCCCTGGGCATCAAGATTTCCATCGACGATTTCGGCACCGGCTATTCCTCGCTGGCTTACCTGAAGCGCTTCCCGATCGACAAGCTGAAGATCGACATTGCCTTCGTGCGCGAGGTGACCAGCAATCCGGACGATGCGGCGATTGTGCTGGCCATCATCAATATGGCGCACAGCATGAAGCTGAAGGTGATTGCGGAAGGGGTGGAGAAGGATGCGCAGCTGTCCTATCTGCGCCGTCATGAGTGCGACGAGATGCAGGGCTATTACTTCAGCCGCCCGGTGCCGGCGGACGAATTCGAGATGATGCTGCGCGAGGGACGTCATCTGCAGGCGCCGGTGGACGAGCAGATCATCGACCAGCAAACCTTGCTGATCGTGGACGACGATGCCTTCATGCTCGATGTGCTGAGCGATTTCCTGTCGCAGGATGGTTACCGCATCCTGACGGCGCAGACGGCGGCCGAGGGCTTCGATGTGCTGGCGCGTCACCGGGTGCAGGTGATCCTGTGCGACCAGTGCATGCCGATGATGAGCGGGACGGAGTTCATGGAGCGCGTGAAAAATCTGGCGCCCGATACTTTCCGCATCATGCTGTCGGCGTATGCGGACCTTACGCCGATTATGGCGGCCATCAACCACGGGGCGATCGACCGCTTCTATACCAAGCCGTGGAAGGGGGCGGTGTTGCGCGAGAATATCCGCGAGGGCTTCCGCCTGCACGGGCAGTTGCGCGCCGCGCCGGCGGGGGCGGCGGCCTTGCTGGCCTGATCCGGTGGCTTAACGCGCTGGCTTGCCCAGCGCTGCGAAGTGCAGCACCCAGCGCTGCTGCGGGTTGACGCTTATCAGCCTGGCCGCTTCGTCGTCATAAAAGGCGCCGACGGGGCAGGCGGCCAGTCCCCTTGCCGTGGCGCCCAGCAGCCAGCGCTGGCCCATCATTCCGGTTTCCAGGAAGGCCAGCCGGTAGCCGCGCGCGCCGTGCTTTGCGAACATGGCCTTGCGGTCGGCGGACAGGATCAGGACCACCGCGGCCGCGCCGACCACGTCCTGCGACAGCGCTGCGGATTGCGCCTGTTCTGCGAATCGTCCTTCCCGCAGCGGTTTTAGCGCATGCTGTTGCGGCAGGTAGCGGTACACGCCAGGCTTTATTCCCGTTACCCGGTTAATCACCAGATCGGCCCTGACCGCGTCCGACAGCAGCGGCGCCTGAGACATTTCCGCCAGCAGCGCCGCCAGATCGACGAGCGGCACTTCTTCTGCCGCGAACCTGCGCTGGCTGCGGCGCTTGACGATCGTCCCATACAAATCCGCGCCCGGATCGCCCGCATTGCCTGCTTCGCCCGCTCGCGCGCGCGGCAGCTCCACCAGCTCCCCATCCGCCTCGTCCATCGTCCGCACCCGCGACGCATCTTCCGCCAACCCCGCCTCCAGCGACGTCGCTCCATGCACCGCCTCCGTCACCCCAACCGCCCCCGCCGTCCCCGCCGTCCCCGCACCTCCCCTCGCTCCCGCCATCGCCCGTCCGCCCGTCCCGCCACCCACCGCACCGCCCGGCGCTCCGTCATCCGCGCCGCTGGCGGCCCAAGCACCCACACGGCTGGCGCCAGCAACCGCCACCGTCCGTCCGAACGCCGTGGCACGCACCGCGCTGCCCATCGCTTCGTCACCCGCACGGCCGTCGCCGTCGCCCGTCACTGCGCGGACGACGGTCCCGACGCGAGTCGAGCCGCCTTGCGCGTCGTCGCCCATGCGGCCGGCGCCAGCACCCGTCACCGGCCGGCCGGCTGTCGCGGCATGCAACTCGCCGCTTGGGGCTTCGCTACGCGCATGGTCGGCGCTGGCGGTGCCGCCGAGGCGGGCGAGGGCGAGGACGCCTTCCTGCCGGCTGTCCAGGTTGAAGGCTTGGGCGAGTTGGGACTCGGGGAATGAGACGGGAAGGTGAACGGGGAGGCCAGCGTAGTGGCCAGCCAGGCGCACGTTCTCGAGCAGGTGGCCGAGGTCTGCGGCGACGTAGCGATAGGCGCGGTTGCGGTATTTCCATGCGGTGCGATCGAACATCGCGGCAACGACGACCAGCGTGTCGGCGTTGCCAAGAAGAGGTACAAGCGAAGGGGGCAGCCCGCCGAGGCCGTCGAGCCGGTGATGCTCGGGATCGTAGTGGTACAGGCCAGCGGGCAGACCGTCCACGCGCCGAACGACCAGGTAAATCTCCGCGGGGAATAAAGCGCCGGAGGAGGGCGCGGCGCGCAAGGCGAGTCCGCCGCGGTGCGCGGTCACGCCGGCAGAGAGGAACAATATCTGCCCCAGCGCGGCCAGCGTCAGGGGACGTGCGGCGCCGGGGCCGCGCAGCATGGTGGCCAGGGTTCGTCCATCCTGCGCCGGCTTGCCGCGGTCGAGGGGGATGTGCGGCGCGTCTGGATAGGACTTGAACACTGGCGGCTGAACATCCAGCGCCGGCACTGGGGCGCGGCGGAAGGCGCTTGTGCGCGACTCGGAGGAGTATTCGTGGAAGCGCAGCACGGTCTGGATTGGCTCGTCGGGGCTGGCGGCATGCGGGCCGGGAGCGCTGGCATACTGCGCGCCCAGCCAGAAGGCGGCGACCAGTGCGAGAGGTGCCGCGAGCCAGGCGGCCAGAGTCCTCGCGCGCATCGGCAGGCGCCCGGGCGCGGGAGCGGACGGCGTCGCGGCGGCCGAGGCAGGCGACGCAGGGGACGCAGGGGACGCAGGCGACGCGGACGGGGTTGGGGACGACGTCCCGGCAGGGGAGGCGGGGGAGGCGGGCGAGCCGGGCGCGGCGGGGACGTTGCGTCGCAGCCAGCGCACGAGCAGCGGCAAATTGAAGAACAGGTGCAGGCCGACGAGCAGCAGTGTCGCGTAGCCAAACAGGTAGTGCCAGTCGAACACCGGCAGCTGCTGGTTGGCGACCCAGAAGATGCCCAGGCCGGCGGTGCAAAGCAGGTAGACCATGAGCAGCAGGCTGCCGTGCATGTTGACCGAAAGGCGCGACGGCGCGCGCCCGCGCCAGGCCAGCACGAGCAGCACGCCGTATAACAGCAACGGCAGCAACACCCACAGGATTTTCGGGCCCATGGCAAGTATTCTAGACCCGCATAACAGCTTTAGAAGCCCGTTTCTAGCTTGTCTGGCTTACAATGAAAGCCCGCACAAGGAGAAAGGCCATGGCCAAGAAAATCAAGACTCAGGAAAAGAGCGAAGACCATATGACCAAGGCCGTGCGATCGTCCGCACAGCAGATCTGGCAGGCGGGCCTGGGCGCGTTCACCGACCTGCAGCAGCGCACGCGCGCGATGGAGGGCGACAGGGCCGTGCATGTGCGGGAAACCGTCAACACGCTGGAGCAGGTATTCGAAGAGCGGGTGACGCGCGCGCTGGAATCGATTGGCGTCCCGATGCGCAAGGAGATCGATGCGCTGACCGCCCGCGTCGACGAGCTGACGCGCCAGGTCGAAAAACTGTCCGCAAAGAAGCCCGCCGAGAAGGCGCCCCCGAAGTCCGCCGCCAGCAAAGCCGCCAAAAAGCCCGCCGCGAAAAAGGCTGCCTCCCGTAAATCTGTTGCCTGAGGCCCATCAATGATATGCTTGCAGGGGAAACAATAGAGACTCCCCTGATATGCTACAAAAAGCTCCACGACGAACCCGCGAACGCATCCTGGAACTCTCGCTGCGCTTGTTCAACGAGTTCGGCGAGCCAAATATCACCACTACCGTCATCGCGGAAGAGATGAATATCTCGCCCGGGAACCTCTACTACCACTTCCGCAACAAGGACGATATCGTCAACTCCATCTTCGTGCAGTTCAAGGCCGAAGCCGAGCGCATGCTGCAGGTGCCCAGCGGACGCCGCTCGAACATCGAGGACGTATGGCTCTACCTGCACCTGATGTTTGAGCTGATCTGGCGCTACCGCTTCTTCTACCGCGACCTGAACGACCTGTTGTCGCGCAACCGCAAGCTGGAACTGGAGTTCAAGGAACTGCTGGCGCACAAGATCAAGGTGGCCAAGAACCTGTGCGTGGACTTGCGCACCGAAGGTTCGCTTGAAGCGAGCGACATGGCTATCGATGCGATGAGCGTCAATATGGTCGTGGTGGCGACGTACTGGCTGTCCTACGAATTTGTGCGCAACCCGCGCAAGTACTCGGAGCAGCAATCGATGGCGGACGCGCTGGCGCGCGGCTGTTACCAGGTGCTGTCGCAGATCGGCCCTTACCTGCGGGGCGAGACGAATGTCCTGTTCCAGAAACTGTCTGAAGAATATCTGAAGAAGCTGAAATGAAATCGATCTGCGTATATTGCGGCGCCAATGCGGGCGTCGATTCCCGCTATGCCGAACAGGCGCGCGCGCTGGGCGCCGTGCTGGTGGAGCAGAACCTGTCCCTGGTCTATGGCGGCGGCAATGTGGGCCTGATGGGCATCATCGCCGACGAGGTGCTGCGGCTTGGCGGCGAGGTGACGGGCGTGATCCCGTCTGCGCTGGTGGAGAAAGAGGTTGGCCACGTCGGCCTCACGCGCCAGTTCATCGTCAAGGATATGCACGAGCGCAAAGCGATGATGGCGCAACTGTCGGACGGCTTCATCGCCATGCCGGGCGGCATGGGCACGCTGGAAGAGCTGTTCGAGATGCTGACATGGTCGCAGCTTGGCTTCCATTCCAAGCCGGTGGGCTTGCTGAATGTGGAGGGCTTTTACAACCACCTGGTGCAGTTCATCGCGCACGCCAGTTCGCAAGGCTTCATCCGCCCGCAGCACGCGGCGCTGATGATGGTCGAGGATTCGCCGCAAAAGCTGATCGAACGCCTGCGCGAGCCCCGGCCTGAGAATGTCAGCAAATGGACGCGCTAGGGTGACGCCGTGCTTCCCGACCAGAGGCGCCGGCCGCCGGCCAACTCCAGCTGCGTCAGATAGAGCCGCAAATCAAACTCATACTGATGATAATTCGGCTCCATATAAGTGCACAGCTTATAGAACGCCTTATCGTGCTGCTTCTCCTTGACGTGCGCCAGCTCATGCACCGCGATCATCCGCAGGAATTCCAGAGGCACTTCGCGAAACACCGTCGCCACGCGAATCTCGTGTTTCGCCTTCAGCTTCCCGCCCTGCACGCGTGAGATCGACGTGTGCAGGCCAAGCGCGTGATTGATCACGTGGATCTTGCTGTCGTAAGCCACCTTGTCGATCGGCGCCGCATTGCGCAGGAACTCCGACTTCAGATCCTGGACGTAGTCATATAGGCCACGGTCCGTGCGGACATCGTGAGCTTTCGGATAACGTTTCAACAGCACTTCGCCCAGCCGGTCCTGGTCGATCAGGAGCTGCACCTGTTGCAAAGTCTGTTCGGAGTAAGCGCTGAGGTATTTCATGGAGGCGCGATGGTATCACGAACGGCGTCCATCGCGCCCGGCGGCGACCGCCGCTACAGGGCCAGCACGTAGCTGCGGTTGGCGCCCGAATCGGGATGCGGATCCTCTGCGCGCTGCCAGCCGAAGGACTCGTACAGATGCACCGCCGCCTGCATATCGTCCCAGGTATCGAGGTGCAGGCGCGAAATGCCAAGCGCATTGGCTTCGGCTATCGCCGCCGAAAGCAGCGCGCGGCCCACGCCGCGGCCCTGCCGCGTAGCGTCGACATGAAAACCAAACAGTTTGGCGTTTTGCCGGTCCAGCCGCTCAATCGCGACACAGCCTGCCAGTGCGCCATCGATAACGGCCACCAGCTCGACCGAGTTGCTCGTCCCGAACGTGCCAAACAGGCCGATCGCGCGGTCCAGATGGTCGAAGTCCGCCTCAATGCCGAAGGCTGCCAGCGATACGCGCACCAGGTCCCTGGCTGCGCCATTGTCGGAAGGGGAGGCTTTGCGGATCTCCATAAAATTCGGGGTCAGGTCTGTCATACGGACACTACACACGGAACTTTGATCCGCGTCAATACGCGAAGCAGAAAGCAGCCGGGTCCGAAGCGGGGCCCGGCTGGTCGGTCAGCTCTTTTCCTCCTTGTCGGCAGCCTGGCGGTTGCCCCGTGTGGATTGCCTGCTTTCTCCGCCTTTGCGACCAATCTCCGCCATATGCTCGCGGTTGCGGCTGACGGCTTCGCCGCCTTTTTGTCCAGCTCGACGTGCCTCTTCGGAGTCGAACTCGTGCGCCGTGCCCTTCTGATGGGCGGCCTGGCCGCCCTTGCTGGCTATGGCGCGCTGTGTGGCTTCATCCATGGCGGCGAAGCCGCGCTTGGCCTTGGGTTGCGTTCTGCCTTCTTGTTGGTCGCCCATCATCCACCTCCTTAAAAGCAAAGGAAAAGTTCCGGGCAAGGCGCCCGGCACCGGGCGGTTTGGGCCGCCCTGATGGATTGGAGAAGTGGACTCCGCCGAAGTTCCCTGAATTTGATCAGGCTCCGGCCTGGCCCACGGCAGACTGCTCGCCGGCCGCTTCGCTGTCGGCGCTGCTGCGCACCGGCGAAGCGCCCAGTTCGTGCTCCAGCTCCTCCTTGCGGTCCTGCATCTGCTCGCACAGCTCGCCAAGGTCCGCGTCCGACTGGCGCATTTTCGGGAACATCTCCGTTTCCTCTTCGGTTACGTGGTGTTCGATGGCGGCGCGCAGCTCGGAAACCAGCTGGTCCATCCCGGCATCCTCGGCCCGCATCGAGCGCAGGCGCTCGACCATCTCCTTTGCTTCGGCGTGTTCTTCCAGGGCTTCATCGACCAGCTGCTCGTCCTGCGTTTCCGCACGCACGGCCGGGTAGAAGATTTCCTCTTCGATATTGGTGTGGATGGTCAGTTCAAGGCAAATCTGGTGGGCGATGTCAGCCTTCATGCCCTTGTGGTTGGCATCGCATTTCTCGTACTCGCGGAACAGCTGCTTGACCTTGTCGTGGTCGGCGGTGAGCAATGCTACGGCATCTTTTGCTGGCGTATTCATGACTGGCTCCTTTTGTGTGGGTGAAGTGGCGCCGCGCAAAAGGAGCCGGAGGAAGTCAGTCGACCTGCAGGACCAGTTTGCCGAAGTTCTTGCCTTCGAAGAGCATGTTCAGGGCCGGCACGAAATTCTCAATGCCGCGCACCACATCTTCTTTGCTTTTGATCTTGCCTTCCTTCAGCCACTTGCCGAGCGCGGCAGCGGCAACGGGATAGCGATCCGCATAGTCGAATACCACCATGCCTTCCATGCGCGCACGATTGACGAGCAGGGAAAGGTAATTGGACGGGCCCTTGATGGGGGTGGTGTTGTTGTATTGTGAGATGGCGCCGCAGATGACAATGCGTGCCTTCATATTGATGCGTGTCAGGACTATATCCAGGATGTCGCCACCAACGTTATCGAAGTATACGTCAACGCCATTTGGGCAGTGTTCCTTTAGACCGGCCCGTACGTCGGCGTTCTTGTAGTCAATGCAGGCATCGAAGCCAAGCTCGTTGACAACGAAGTCGCACTTGTCCTTGCCGCCCGCGATGCCGACCACGCGGCAGCCGAGCTGCTTCGCGACCTGGCCCACGGTCTGGCCGACAGCGCCGGCCGCTCCGGAGACGACCACCGTCTCGCCGGAGCGCGGCTGGCCCACTTCGAGCAGGCCGAAGTAGGCGGTCATGCCGGGCATACCGAGGATGTTGAGCCAGGCGGGCAGGGGAGCGAGCGCGGGGTCGATCTTGTTGAGGGCGGCGCTGCGGTCGTCCGCCGCGCCGGACCAGTAGGTTTGCACGCCGAGGCCGCCCGCCACGTGGTCGCCCGCGGCAAACTTCGGCGACTTCGATTCCACCACCACGCCCACGCCGCCGGCGCGCATCACTTCGCCGATCGCGACCGGACGGATATAGGACTTGGCTTCATTCATCCAGCCGCGCATGGCCGGGTCCAGGGAAAGGTAAAGCGTCTTGACCAGCACTTCGCCATCTTTCAGCTCGGGCACGGCTTCCGTAGTGCGCTGGAAATCGCTGTCCTTGGCCATGCCCACCGGGCGCGCGGCGAGGCGGTATTGGGTGTTCTCCATCTGTTCTTTTCCTTATGGTTGGGTTGTTTTTCCACTATACCTGAAATTGAAACGAGCGTGCTATTTCGGAATTATCGGTGGTTCATGCGACAATAGACGGCTCATCCATTCAGAGATTACGCCATGAATCACCCGGAATACATCCTCACGCTTTCCTGCCACGACCAGCGCGGCATCGTTCATCGCGTTTCGGGATTCCTGGCTGAGAACGGCTGCAACATCATCGATTCGGCCCAGTTCGGCGACCAGGAAACGAAGCGCTTCTTCATGCGCGTGCACTTCGCGCGCGAGGACGCGGCCGTGACCGATGCCGACCTGCGCGCCGCCCTCGGTCAGGTGGGCGAGGCGATGGGCCTGGAATGGGAGCTGCACGACGCAGCGCGCAAGCCGCGCGTGCTGCTGATGGTGTCCAAGATCGGCCACTGCCTGAACGACTTGCTGTTCCGCTACAAGAGCGGACTGCTGCCGGTCGAGATTCCGGCCATCGTGTCCAACCACATGGACTTCTACCAGCTGGCAGCCAGCTATAACATTCCCTTCCACCATCTGCCGCTGGCGGCCGGTGCGCCGGAATCGGCCAAGCAGGCGCAGGAATCGCGCATCATCGAGCTGCTGGATTCGCACCAGATCGACCTGGTAGTGCTGGCGCGCTATATGCAGATCCTGTCGCCGTCGCTGTGCACGCGCCTGAAAGGGAAGGCGATCAATATCCACCACTCCTTCCTGCCCAGCTTCAAGGGCGCCAAGCCGTATGCGCAGGCGCACCAGCGCGGCGTGAAGCTGATCGGCGCCACCGCCCACTTCGTGACCGGCGACCTGGATGAAGGTCCGATCATCGAGCAGGATGTGGAACGCGTGGACCATTCTATGGATGCGGAGACGCTGTCGGCCATCGGCCGCGACGTCGAATGCGTGGTGCTGGCGCGCGCGGTGAAATGGTTCACCGAGCACCGCATCCTGCAAAACGGTCATCGCACCGTTATTTTCAAGTAAATAGTTTTCATGGCTCTCAAATCTACAATCTATAAGGCAGAACTCTCCATTGCGGACATGGACCGCAATTACTATGGCACGCACTTGCTGACGCTGGCGCGTCACCCGTCCGAGACGGATGAGCGCCTGATGATCCGCATCCTGGCCTTCGCCATCCACGCCGACGAAAGGCTGGTCAACGCCAAGGGCATCTCCGATACCGAGGAACCGGACCTGTGGCAAATGGACCTGACCGGTGCGATCCAGCTGTGGATCGAAGTCGGCCAGCCGGACGAGCGACGCCTGCTGAAGGCTTCCGGCCGCTCGGAACAGGTGATGGTCTATTCCTACAGCAGCGCTTCGCCAGTGTGGTGGAAGCAGCTGGCGTCCAAGATCGACCGCGCCAGGAACGTCAGCGTGATCAATGTCGACCCCGAGTCGTCCGCTGCGCT
>DASWYX010000335.1:0-5710 GCA_036404755.1 Pseudoduganella sp. | reverse complement strand
GCGCTCACCCACCTTGCCAACCGCGCGCTCTTCTTCGACCGCCTGCGCCAGCAGATGGCCCATTCCGCGCGGCGCAACTGCAAGGTCGGCATCCTGAATATCGATATGGACGGCCTCAAGGCGATCAACGACAACCTCGGCCACCGCGCCGGCGATGCGGCCATTTGCGAAGTCGCCTCCCGCATCTCTTCCGAACTGCGCGGGGAAGACCTTGCCGCGCGCATGGGCGGCGACGAGTTCGGCGTGATCCTGTGTGGCGTGCGCGATCGTGAGAGCGTGGCGCAGAAGTGCGCCAGCATGGCCGAGCGCATCCGCACGCCGTTCGAGTTCGAAGGGCGTCCGCTGTGCCTCGGCGCCAGCATTGGACTGGCCATCTGTCCGGAAGACGGCACGCAGATGGAGCATCTGATCGAAGTCGCCGACCAGGCCATGTACACCATCAAGCACTCCCGGCGCGGCGCCGCCGCGGGCGCACCGGTGGCGCTGGCCTAACCGAGCGCCTGGACCAGCTCCTCGCTGGTCATAATGGCGTGAGCGAAGGTCGGGCCATTCAGCTCATGGGCCGCGTGCATGGCTTCGTGCGACATGGCGGCGGTGGCGTCCTTCACCAGAGTCACGTGGTAGCCCAGCTCCTGGGCGAAGCGTCCCGTCGCCTCGATGCAGGTATTGGCGATCAGGCCGATCAGGATCACGTGACTGATCTTGCGCTGCTTGAGCAGCATGTCCAGGTCCGTGTTGGCGAAGCCGCTGGAACTCCAGTGTTCCTTGACGATGGTGTCGCCCGGCTGTGGCGCGAATTCGGGAAACCATTCGCCGCCCCAGCCATCCTTGGCGAAGACTTGCCCCTGCTTGCTGCGCAACTGATAAGGCGTCGGATGGTCCCAGCCTTCGAAATCGCCGGGCTCGGAGCGATGGTGGGGCACGATGAAGACCGGCAGTCCCGCGGCGCGGGCGGCCTGGCTCACTTTGCGCAAGTTCTCATGCAGGCCTACCGCGCCAGCCACTTCCGCTACCCGCGGCCAGATCTTGCCTTTTTCGTCCAGGAAGTCGTTGTAAGGATCAACGAACAGCAGCGCCGTATGCGCGCGGGGATAGGCGGAGAGAGACATGGCTGCTCCTTAAAGATTTCAGGGTAGTCGGGTTTTCAAGCTATTGCGATCACTCGAAAGAGGGAGGGAGCTGGCATCTCGACTGAGCTGCGGCGGATCAGTGATCCGCCCTACAGCCCCTTCGGGGCCAAACATCGGACGTTTGCGGGCGCGCGGCGTGCGGACAGGATCGTTACGCGGGACATTTGAGGGCGCGTAGCGTGTAGGGCGGATCATTGATCCGCCGTGCTGGCGCAGCCTGCGGCGGGGAAAAATGCGCCCCGCGCGCCCCGCGCGCCACGGGAGGCGCGGAGGGCGGAGCGGGGCTTAGAAGAAGTGGCGGAGGCCGAGGGCGGCGCCGCGGAGTTTGGCGCCGGGGCTGACCGTGAGGGCGTTGATCGGGAAATCGTAGACGCCGTTCGCTTCGTTCTTCAGGTGCGTGTAATAGACGAACACGCTGGTGCGCTTGGACAGGCTGTAGTCGTCGCCGAGGGTGAACTGGGTGGCGCCGGTGTCCGGACCTTTCTTCACAAAGCCGATCTTCGCCGTCGAGCTGCCCTTGCCGTCGTTGGCGCGGGTGGCCGTCAGGCGCAGGTTGTGGGCGCCCAGCTGGTGGGTGAGGGCGACAAAGAAGGCGTTGCGATTCAGGTCGCCGGTGGCGGTTTCATACTCCAGCCGTTCGCCGACCACGGCGATGCGCGTGTCGCCGAAGCGGTAGGCGACGCCGACCTTGGCGCCCTGGTCGTTGAAGCCCTTGCCCTGGTACTCGTGATGGCGCTCGTAGGCGGCGGTTACGTACCACGGCCCTTGTTCCCAGATGCCGGCGGCGGACGTCAGCGAAGGATGCGCGCCGCTGGCCGGGCGCTCTTCGCTCAGGCCGTGCGTCACGCGCAGCTGGAAGCCGTTCCATTGCGGCGACCAGTAATGCACGCTGTTGGCCTGGCGGCGGTCGAAGGACGATACATTGCTGACGTTGTCCACCGAGGAACCTGCGCCGTTGGCCATCAGGTTCATATAGCCCGCCGTGGTCGGATACCAGGGATCGAGACTGGACGTGGCGCCGTTGTAGGCGGTGACCCAGTGGCCGGCGAACGCCGTGCCCCAGGCGCCTTCCAGGCCGACGCGGGTGTCGCGCCGCGCGATCTCGCCTTCGCCCGTGTCCGGCGACACGGTGCCTTCGATCTGGAACAGCGCCTTGTTGCCGCCGCCCAGATCCTCGGTTCCCTTGAAGCCGATAACGGAGCGGTTGTTCACCTCGCGCGTGATGGTCACGCCCTTGCCGGCGGAGTTGGCGGTGGTGCGCATGTTTTCGATTGCGATGTTCAGGCGTCCGTAGACCTGGACGTTGGAACCCTGGGCATACGCACCGCCGGCGCAGGTGGCCAGCAGTGCGGCCGTCAATACTTTATTCTTCATTCTCTCAAATCCCTTTTATCGAATTACGGACAGCTTGTCGCGATTCAGTTCACCTTCCCAACGAGCCATCACCACCGTGGCGACGCCGTTGCCAATCATGTTCACCAGGGCGCGCGCTTCGCTCATGAAGCGGTCGATGCCGAGGATCAGGGCCATGCCGGCCACCGGCACGGACGGCACCACGGCCAGCGTTCCCACCAGCGCGATGAACGAAGCACCCTGCACGCCGCTGGCGCCCTTGGACGTCAGCATGGCCACGCCGAAGATGGCGAACTGCTGCGCCAGCGACAGGTCGGTATTGGTCGCTTGCGCCACGAACAGGGCCGCCATCGTCATATAGATGCTGGTGCCATCCGTGTTGAAGGTATAGCCGGTCGGGACGATCAGGCCTACCAGCGGCTTCGAGCAGCCCAGCTTCTCCAGCTTGGTCATCAGCGTGGGCAAAGCCGTGTCGGACGAACTGGTTCCCAGCACCAGGAAGATCTCATCTTTAATATAGCCGAGGAATTTTACAATGCTGAATCCAGCCAGGCGCGCGATGACACCCAGCACCAGGAACACGAACAGGAAGGATGTCAGGTAGAAGGTGCCGATCAGCTTGACCAGCGGGCCAAGCGAGACCACGCCGTATTTGCCGACCGTGAAGGCCATGGCGCCAAATGCGCCGATCGGGGCGAAGCGCATGATGAAGTTGATGACGCCGAAGATCGCTTGCGAACCGGTTTCGATCAGCGAAGTAATCGGTTTGGCGCGTTCGCCCAGGGCCGACAGCGAGAAGCCGAACAGCAGGGAAATCAGCAGCACCTGCAGCACGTCGCCCTTGGTGAAGGCGTCAGCGACGGTGGTGGGCACGATATTCAGCAGGAATTCGCTGGTGGTCAGGGTCTTGGCCTTGCCGACGTATTCGCTGATTGCCTTGCCGTCCAGCGTGGCCGGATTGACGTTGAAGCCCTCGCCGGGACGCACGTAGTTACCGACCGCCATGCCGATGAACAGGGCCAGCGTGGAGACGATCTCGAAGTAGAGCAGGGCCTTGCAGCCAATGCGGCCGACCTTGCGGATGTCCTGCATGCCGGCGATGCCGTGCACCACCGTGCAGAAGACGATGGGGCCGATCAGCATCTTGATCATCTTGATGAAGCCATCGCCGAAGGGTTTCATGTCGACGGCCAGCGCGGCGTTGTAGTGGCCGAGCAGGATGCCGATGGCAATCGCGATCAGGACCTGGATGTACAGTATTTTGTAGAAAGGCTTGCGCGGCGGGGCGGCGGCGGTGACTGATGCGTCGGTTGTTATCATGGTGCTTCTCCTCCAAAAGAAACGTTAGTGGTGTGCACGGCGGATCAATGATCCGCCCTACAGCCCTCGGGCCAGGGACGAGCCGTGGCCGAAATCATGTTGCGTTGCGCGGTGTCGGGGCGTAGGGCGGATCATTGATCCGCCGTGTGTGCGCTGCCTTACTGCTTATTTTTGTGTTGCATACGGCATCGCGAGCAAAACGGTCGCGGGCTGGTTGCTTTTGTTCTTGAGCGCCCGCTTCTCGTTCGACGCGAGCCGGCACGAATCGTATTTGTGCAGCGTGTGTTCTCCTCCTTCAGTGATGATCGTGACTTCGCCCTCCAGCACGACGTAGAACTTCTCCACGCCGGAGCCGTCGAGGGTAGTGCCGCCGCCGGGCAGCAGGTGGGACATGCCCAGCCACAGCGTGTCCGACGGACCGGCTTCATGGCCCTGCAGCCGCAGGCAGCGCATGTCCTCGTGATTCGGCGGGAAATAGGCTTGCGCCTCCGCGAAACGGGTGACGTTCATTCGGACAGCGCCGGCTGCAGCACCACGCGCTCGCGCGCACCCGCCAGCACGGCGCGGTAGCCCTTGGCGGCATCGGCGAGCTGGAAGATCGTGTCCTGCGGCACAGGGAAGGGCTTCAGCGTGCCGTCCTCGAAGCCAGGCTTCAGCTGGTCCAGGATGCGGGCGCAGGCCAGCGAATCCAGCGCCAGGGTGTCGATGCCCACATAGGTATGCTGGCCGCGGTAGAAGGCGAAGATATCGAAAGGCACGGCGCGGTCGATGGTCGAAATGAAGATCTGGCGGCCGCCGATGGCCAGCGCATTGTTGGCCGCTTCGAAGTAGGGGCTGCCGACGGTGTTGTAGACGATGTCCGCACCGTGGCCTTCGGTCTTGGCGCGCACATAGGCCGCGATATCGGTATGCTCGGCCGAGATCATGTCCACCTTGCCGTTCGCGTGGCCGATATACGGTTCTGCGCCGCGTTCGACGGCAAACACGCGGGCGCCGGCGCGGGTGGCCAGTTGCACGGTCGCCTGGCCGACCTTGCCGTTGCCGCCCATGACCAGCACCACGTCGCCCGCTTGCGGCAGGCCCGCACGGCGCAAGCCTTCGTAGGCGGTGATGAAGGGCACGCCGACGGCGCCAGCTTCCAGCAGCGAGATATTCTTCGGCTTGATGCGCACGGCCTCAGTGTTCAACACCAGGTAGCGCGCGTGGGTGCCGTCGCGGCGGATACCGAGTTCGCCGCCGCTGCCCCACACTTCCTGGCCGATCAGCGCGTCCGGGCCATCGATGACGATGCCGGCATAATCGCGGCCCGGCGTGCGCGGCCATACGGCGTGCGGCATGGCGCCCAGGGCAGCCTTCACGTCGCTCGGATTGATGCCGGCGCTGTGCACTTCGATCACGCACTGGCCAGGCTGCGCCTTCGGGCGCGCGGTGTTCTGCAGTACAGGTTCGAGCAGGTCGATATGTGGTGCTTTTTCGTTGACGCGGATGGTGTTCATTACTGCTCCTTGGTGATAAATCAGAATTGTTTGAGGCCGAGCATGTCGCGCGCTTCCTGCGGCGAAGCGATGGTCCCGCCCAGCGATTCGACGATGAGCCGCGCGCGGCTGACCAGTTCGGCGTTGTCCCTGGCCAGCTGGCCCTTGGCTATGAAAAGGTTGTCCTCGAAGCCGACGCGCACATGGCCGCCCAGCAGCCAGGCCTGGGCCACCATGGGGAAGGCCTGGCGGCCGATGCCGAAGCCCGTCCACTGCGCGCCCTGCGGCAGCTGGCCGGCGGCGTAGGCCATGGTGGCGGGCGAGGCGGAGAAGCCATACTTCACGCCCAGCACAAAGCTGAACAGGCCCGGACCTTCCAGCACGCCTTCCTTGATCAGGTCATGCGCCATATTCAGGTCGCCCGAATCGAAG
>DASWYX010000334.1:0-6920 GCA_036404755.1 Pseudoduganella sp. | reverse complement strand
GCCGCAGCATCCCCCGCCGCAGCGTCGCCGGTCGCAGCACCCCCCGCACAGCGCGCTGCGCCCTCGTTCCCTGGCACGGCGTCCCCCGTGAAGCCCACGGTGCCCGAATTCTCCAGCGCAGCATCCTCCGCGCAGCCCATCGCCCCCGCGTTCCCCACCGTGGCGTCCCCTGCGCGGTCCATGGCGCCGGCGCCCACAGCGGCCGCGTTCCCCACCGCGGCATCCCCCGCACAGTCCATGGCGCCCGTGCTCACTGCCGGTGCGTCCTCCGCGCAGCCCGCTGCGGGTGTGTTTCCCGCCGTGGCGCGGTCTGGACAGGCCAACTCGCCCGAGCACCCGGGGGCGCCTTCCGCGCTCACCGCCGATGCGCCTGCCGCCCGGCTCGCGGCGACTGCGTTGGCTGCCGAAGCGCGCTCGGGACAGGTCACTGGGCCGGCGAGTGGCGTTGCTGCGCGCTGGGAGACGGCGTCCCAGCAGGATGGCGCTGCGTCGGCGCTGCTGGCACCGGGAGCGGCGCGAGTCAACGAGGATGATGCGGCGGGCGACGAGCGAGAGAGTGCGCGGACCGAGCCGGAGCTCGACCTGGATGGCTTCATGCGCGCCAACTTCACGAACAACGAGCAGCGCCGGGCATTCATCTCCACAGTCTCCGCGAGCGTGCGCAAGTTGCCTTCCGAAGTGAGCGCGGTGGGGAGTGCGATGCGCACCGAGCCCGCGCGCGCCACGGCGATCCTGCACACGCTGAAAGGCGCCTGGGGTTCGCTGGGTGCGCGGGAGTTTGCGAAGGCCGCCGCCGCGCTGGAGGCGGCGATCAAGGCGGAGCAGCCAACGGCCACGCCGCGAGCCGACTTTGAGCAACACGCGGCGCAACTGCAAACCGACGTAGAACGCTGGCTCGCCGCGCGCGAAAAGCACGACGAAGATCAGCCGGCCGCAGCGCCGCGCGCCGACCTT
Organism: Pseudoduganella sp.; assembly: GCA_036404755.1. Classification (GTDB taxonomy): domain Bacteria; phylum Pseudomonadota; class Gammaproteobacteria; order Burkholderiales; family Burkholderiaceae_D; genus Rugamonas. Next base: position 5,966 of record DASWYX010000334.1, on the reverse strand, counting down.
CTCCCCCTGCTCCGCGAGCGCAACATCGGCGCCGCCACGCTATACGATACCGCCCGCCCCTACTGGGACAAGCTCCTCGGCCCGCACGCACAGGAATTCGCCGCGGCGATGGACGCACTGGACTTCCAGACCGCCGAACGCCTGCTGTCAAACGTCCAGGCGCCGGCCGAAGAAAGTCAGCGTTCGTAGTGAATCTTGCCGCGCAGGGCGCTGCTGCCGCCCTCGCAGTGCTGCTCGAAGCGTGCATCCAGCGCCACCAGGTTGCCGGTGACAAAGGTCAGCTTGTCGATGGCGAACCAGCCGGTCAGCGTATTGCAGCCGCGTCCATTGCCGCTCCAGTTCATGCCGCCTTTGATGGGATTATGGAAGGGGAAGCGCTGCACGCCAGGGTAATAGCCCTCCGCCAGCTGGGTCAGATTCTGCATGCCGACGAAATCCGATGTCCACCCGCCGACATTCACCTTCAGCGTATTGCCCGAAACATCGATGCGCAGGTCAGGCGAGGTGGCAGGCGTGTAAGTGTAAGTCTTGCCGCCGCCGATATAGTCCCCCAGGCTGCTTTGCAGGTAGACATAGGTGCCGCTAGAAGGCGTGCTGCCGGCCAGCGGCTGCCACAGGTCGGCCGGGATGGCGGACGGACCAGGCGCGGAAGTCTTGTCCTTCGCCACCCAGTGCATCTGTCCGCGCATCGCGCTCGCGCCGCCCTCGCAATGCTGCTCGAAGCGCATGTCCAGCATATCCAGCACATTGCCGGTGTAGTGAACGTAGTCGACCGCGATCCAGCCGGTCAGCACATTGCAGCCGCGGCCCTCGCCCGACCATGAGAGGCCGCCGACGGCCGGCGCGTTGAAGGGCCAGCGCGTCAGATTGGTGTACACGCCCGGTTCCAGGCGGGCCTTCGCCGCCGGCAGCACGAAATTGCCGGCCCAGTTCTCGTCCCCGTCCACGCGCACGTCCACGCTGGCGGCGCCGCTGGAAAACTTCAGCAGCGCATCCTTGTCCGTGTACAGGTAACTGCGCCCGCCGATGATGTAATCGTTGGCATCGCCTTCGACATAGATATAGTTGCCGCTGGCCGGCAGCGCGCTTGCAGCCGCCTGCCAGACGTTGGCCTGGCGCGGCACGCGCACGGTGAACGAGGCCGTGGCGGCCGTGCTTTGCGTGGCGCCGTCGCTGACAACCAGGCGCATCGCATAGGCGCCGCTGACATCCGGCGTGAAGCCCGGTGTGGCCGTCGCCGCTTCGGTAAGCGCGGCTTCGCTGCCGCCCGGGCGCTTCGTGATCTCCCACTGGTAAGTGGCCGTCTTGCCGGCGGCGACCGTGCTCTGGCGGCCGTCGAGTTTCACGCCGGTGCCCAGGTCGAAATCAGTCACCGCCGCGATCGACGCCACCGGCGGACTGACCGTGACCGGCACCGGTGCCGTGCTGTTGCCGCCCCCGCCTCCCCCGCAAGCCGACAGGCCTGCCAGGGCCACCGCCAAAATCCATGCAAATCCCGCGTCACGAAGCTTCATCGAATTACCAATAGGAAAGTAAAGACACGGAGTCTAGCAAAATTTCATTAACAAAATCTCACGCTTTTTCACTGGAATCCGACGAGAGCGTCGCTATAATGGCTAATTCGAGTTTAAAAAGCGATAAGGAAATATTGCATGCACAAGAAGCTGCTCGGCAGCCTGCTGGGGCTGGCCATTGCGGGCACTGCCCAGGCCAATCCGTTCGAGACCAGCGAGAATCAGCCTTTGAACGAACTGTGGGTCAATGCCGGGTTCTATTCCCGTCATTTCCAGCGCGACAAAGGCCTCGACGACACCAACCCCGGCTGGGGCGCGGAGTATCGCTTCTCCACTGTTGCATCGGCCACCGCAGGGCGCTTCCATAACAGCGACCGGACGATGTCCAACTATGCCGGCATCTATTACCAGCCCTGGTCGATTGGCCCCTTCCGCCTCGGCGCCGTGGTCGGCGGCTTCAACGGCTACCCGAAAATGCGCGACGGCGGCTGGTTCCTGGCCGCTATCCCCGTCGCCAGTGTCGAGTATCAGCGGGTTGGCGTTAATTTTGCTATCGTACCTACATACAAGGAGCGCCTGCACGGGGCATTCACTGTGCAGTTGAAGCTGAAATTATTCTGACAATGAATACAATTGCTGCCAAAGAACAACTGCAAAAAGCGCCCGACCAGGCGCTGCAGGAACTGGCGCGCCTTGCATCCTTCATTTGCGGCGTGTCCGTGCCGTGCGAGGCCTTGCTCGATGGTCAGCAATTGTTCGCCATGCTGCCAAAAGGGCACACGGCAGCCCAGCGCCAGGCCCTGTCCGACGTGCTGCGCGCCGCCGAAACGCAGATCTCGCTGCGCCACCAGCTGTCGCGCGCCCAGGGCTTCCTGTCCGGCTTTGCCGAGCATTCCCCCTCCCCGCTGTGGATCAAGGATAGCTCGGGCAATTACGTGATGGGCAACGCGGCCGTACACAGTTTTTTTGGCGTGGAGCAGGACAATATCGTCGGCAAGGACGACAGCAGTTTCTGGCCGGAGGACCGCCGCCGGTCCATGGAAGAACAGGATCGGGCCGTGCTGGAAAACCATGAAGTCATCAAGACCATGGAAACCACGCACGACGGAGCGCGCCACTGGCTGGTCCACAAGTTCCCGATCGATGTGGACGGTGAATCCTTCCTCGGCGGCTCGGCCATCGACATGACCACGGAAGTCGAGAAGGAACGGGCTTTGATCCGCCACGATAATTTCTACGTGCTGCTGTCGCGCATGAGCGCCATCGTGCCGCGCGCCCGCACCGTGGAACAGCTTTGCCTGGACGCCTGCCGTGTCGCCGCTCACCAGCCGGGCCTGGACCTGATCGATATCTGCCGCGTCACCCAGGACGGCGCACTCTCGATGGTCGCCTCGGCCGGCCGCGATGGCACCGAGACCAGCTGGGCGCCGGACGATGGCGTTTGCCACGCGCCGGCCGAATGGTTCGTCGCCGAACTGGCCGCCAAGACAGTTGCGACGGGCAAGATGCAGTTCTCGAATTCCGTGCCGAGCGCCTGCGCCAGGCGCAAGATCGCGTCCTGCATGGTCATTCCACTGTTCGTCAACAACAAGTGCTGGGGCGTGGTGTGCTTCTATTCGCAGCGGCCGCAGTTCTTCGATCACTTCTACCGTGAACGCGCGGGTGAACTGAGCAACGAGCTGAGTTACGGCCTGGAGCGCCTGATCAATGCGCAGGAGATGCACCGGCTGGCGCGCACCAATACCTTGTCCGGCCTGCCGAGCCGCCTGCAGTTCGAGGAAGACATCGCACGCCTTGCCGCCAGCGGCGCGCACGGCACCGTCCTGCTGGTGAACATCAACCGCTTCGACGAGATCAGCTCCGCCTACGGCAATGCGGCGGCGGTCGGGCTGCTGCGCGCCATCGCCCAGCGCCTGCGCGCCGCCGTCACGGAAGACATGCTGCTGGCCCACGTTGGTGTCGGCCGCTTCGCCCTCTTCCTGCCGGCCAGCGAACCGCAATCGCCGGCCGACTTCGTGCATGACACGCTGGCGCCGATGCTGCAGGGGGCTTACCAGGTCAAGGAACACAAGATCTGGTGCACGATCAATGCCGGCGGCGCGATGCTGGCAGTGGATGGTTCCACCGCCGATGAATTGCTGATCAAGGCCTGGGATGCGCTGGCCGAGGCGCGCGACAAGGAAGCCCGCTTCGCCATGTATGACGGCGATGCGGACCGCGTGCTGTCGCGCCAGATCAGCCTCGAAGTCGAGTTGCGTGATGCGCTGGAGCGGCGTGAGTTCGTCGACTACTATCAGCCGAAGGTGGACCTTCGCACGGGCAAACTGGCCGGCGCCGAAGCGCTGGTGCGCTGGCACCATCCGGTGCGCGGCATCATCGAGCCAAGCGAGTTCGTGCCAGTGCTGGAACGTACGGGCCTCGTGATCGCCGTCGGCCGCCAGGTGATGCAGCGCGCGATGGAAGACTGGCGCCAGTGGCACGATGAGGGCCTGGCGCCGCCGCAGATCGCAGTCAATGTGGCGCCGGCGCAGTTCCGCTGCGATTCGCTGTTCGGCGATATCGAACGCGCGCTGAATACGGCGGGCGCACATATGCAGCCGCTGTCGATCGAGATTACGGAATCGAGCCTGGTGTCGGACCACAGCCGCGTGATCGATGTGCTGAGCCGCGTGCGCGCGCTCGACGTGCCGGTGGCGATCGACGATTTCGGTACGGGGTATTCTTCGCTGGCCTATCTGGTGACGCTGCCGGTGGATGTGATGAAGATCGACCGCTCGTTCGTCATGAAGATGTCGCAAGATGCAGGGTATATGGGCCTGGTCAGCACCGTGGTCACCTTGGCGCACAACCTGGATCTGAAGGTTGTGGCCGAGGGGATTGAGACGGAGGAGGAAGCAAAGCTGCTCAAGCTGCTGCGCTGCGAGCAGGGACAGGGCTATCTTTATAGCCGGCCTGTCCCCGCCGACCAGTTTGCGCAGCTGCTGCGGACGCATTGAAACGGCGGATCAATGATCCGCCCTACATCCCCTTCCGGGCCCGAACCACCCCAAGATCAGCCGCAGCGCGTAGGGCGGATCATTGATCCGCCGTCCGGCTTATGCGTTTTTCGCGGACGCTTTCGTCGTCGCGATCTGGTCGAGGATGTGCTTCGGCACGGCCGCGTAATGCTGGAACTCCATCGTGTAGGTCGCCCTGCCCTGCGTCAGGGAGCGCAAGGTGGTCGAATAGCCGAACATCTCCGCCAGCGGCACGGAAGCCTTGATCAACTTGCCGCCGCCGCCCGGGATCTCGTCCATCCCCTGCACCATGCCGCGCCGGGTGGTCAGGTCGCCCATCACATTGCCCATGAATTCCTCGGGCGTTTCCACCTCCACGTGCATCATCGGCTCCAGCAGTTGCGGATCGGCCTTGCGCATGCCATCCTTGAAGGCCATCGAACCGGCCATGCGGAATGCGTTTTCGTTCGAGTCCACATCGTGGTAGGAACCGAAGGTCAGCGTCACGCGCACGTCCACCACCGGATAGCCGGCCAGCACGCCTGATTGCAGGGTTTCGCGGACGCCCTTGTCCACCGCCGGGATGAATTCGCGCGGCACTACGCCGCCCTTGATCGCGTCCACGAACTCATAGCCCTTGCCGTGTTCCATCGGCTCCAGCTTCAGCACCACGTGACCGTACTGGCCCTTGCCGCCGGACTGCTTGATGAACTTGCCCTCGATATCCTGTACGGCGCGCTGGATGGTCTCGCGGTAAGCCACCTGCGGCTTGCCCACGGTCGCCTCCACGCCGAATTCGCGCCGCATGCGGTCCACCAGGATTTCCAGGTGCAGCTCGCCCATGCCGGACATGATGGTCTGGCCCGATTCTTCGTCCGTATGCACCTTGAAGGACGGGTCCTCCTGCGCCAGGCGGTTCAGGGCAACGCCCATTTTTTCCTGGTCGGCCTTGGTCTTTGGCTCCACCGCCTGCGAAATCACCGGCTCGGGGAAGATCATCTTCTCCAGCACGATCACATGCTCGGGAGAGCTGAGCGTGTCGCCCGTCGTCACGTTCTTCAGGCCCACGGCGGCGGCGATATCGCCCGCGAACACTTCCTTGATTTCCTTGCGTTCGTTGGCATGCATCTGCAGGATGCGGCCCAGGCGCTCCTTCTGCTGCTTGGTCGGGTTGTAGACGCTGTCGCCCGAATTCACCACGCCGGAATAGACGCGGAAGAAGGTCAGCTGGCCAACGAAGGGGTCGGTCATGATCTTGAAGGCGAGCGCGGAGAACGGCTCATCGTCGGAAGGATGACGCTCGATTTCCTTGTCGTTCTCATCGTGGCCGGCAATAGCGGGAACGTCCACCGGCGACGGCAGATATTCGATCACCGCATCCAGCATGGCTTGCACGCCGCGGTTCTTGAAGGCGCTGCCTGCCAGCATAGGCACGATCTCATTGCGGATGGTGCGC
>DASWYX010000333.1:0-11323 GCA_036404755.1 Pseudoduganella sp. | reverse complement strand
AGCGATCGATCCCGTGGGGGCGGTGGCGGAGCCCTATGCGCTTTGGGCCATCGAAGCGCGAGCCAGGATGCAGCTGCCCTGCCGGCACCCGCAAATCGTGGTCACCGACAGGCTGGAACACTTCGAGCGCCGCAAACTGTTCCTGCTCAATCTCGGCCACAGCTTCCTGGCCGAACGCTGGCTGCGGGAGAAACGCCCGGAGGGGGAAACCGTGCTGCAGGCGATGTCCGATCCGCGCCTGCGTGCGGAGCTTGAGGGGCTGTGGGAGGAAGAGGTCCTGCCTGTGTTCCGCGCCCTGGGCGACGGGGAAGGCAGCCGCAGCTATCTAGCCGAAGTCCGCGAGCGATTCGGCAATCCCTATCTGGCCCATCGCCTGGCCGATATTGCGAAGAATCACGAAGAGAAGAAGCTGCGCCGTTTCCAGCCGGTGGTGGCGCTGGCGCGTGAGCTCGGGCTGGATATTCCCCAGGCGCGCCTGCGCCATGCGCTCGAAGGAGCGGCAGCGGGAGTTCCGGTAAAATGACGCATCGTTCACACGAGCTGACCGCCAGCGCGGCGCATTCCATACCACATGGCCAGACCTCCCACCATCTTCAAGCGCAGCGCCAATCTGCTGTTGCAGCACATTGCCAGCCATGTGGCGGTTGGCGATCCTCTTCCGACCGAGCAGCACATGGCCGAGCTGGGCGAAGGCAGCCGGACGGCGATCCGCAGCGTACTCGCGCATTTTCACGAGTGTGGGCTGATCAGCGACCTGAAGGAACGCCGCCTGCTACGCAAGCCCCAACGCAAGGATTACTTCGACCTGGCCGAGTTGCAGACGGGGGCGGACCGCATCCGGCAGGTGCTGATGGAGCGGATCTATCAAAGCGACCTGCCGCCTGGCGCGGAATTTTCGGAATCGGAGCTGGCGCGCGCGGCGGGGACGAGCACGATCAGCGTGCGCGAATTCCTGATCGGCTTCTCCAGTTCGGGTCTGATCGAGAAGAAGCCCCGCGGCGGCTGGCGCCTGTGCGCCTTCGACCGCTCTTTCGCGATGGAGCTGGCCGATGTGCGCCAGATGTTCGAGTTCGCCGCCATCGACAATTTTGGCAACCTGCCGCCGGGCGACCCAGCGTTCGCCGAACTGCAGCAGCTGATTGTTCGCCACGAGCAGCTAGGGTCGGTCATGCCAACGCACCACAAGGATTTTCCGGCGCTCGACCGGGACTTCCATACCTTCCTGATCGGGCTGATGAACAATCGCTTTGCGCAGGGCTTCTACGACCTGGTTTCGCTGGTGTTCCACTACCACTACCAGTGGGACAAGGATTCCGAACTTTCGCGCAACGAGTTTGCGGTGCACGAGCACCTGGACATCCTGCGTGCACTGGCGCGGCGCGACATCTCCGGGGCACGCGAAGCGATGCGCATCCACCTGAATTCTTCGCGCAGCACCCTGCTGCAAGCGATCCGCGCGCGCGAGATGAAGGCGCACGCCGCCTGAAGCTTCGTCCGCGGCGGCAGGATGCGCGCCACCAGCCGGCACGCAAGGAGGCATGATGCTGGTCGACGCACATCAGCATTTCTGGCGCCTCGCGGACCGCAACGGCGCATGGCCCCCGCCTGCGCTGGAAGCCATCCACCGCGATTTCCTGCCCGACGATCTTGCGCCCCTGCTTGAACGGCATGGCGTCGCGAAGACTGTGCTGGTGCAGTCCATGCCCAATGAAGAGGACACGCTGTTCATGCTGGACCTGGCGCAGCGCCATTCCTTCATCGGCGGCGTAGTCGGCTGGGCCGACATGAAAGCACCCGGCGCAGAAGCGCGCATCGCAGCCCTGGCGGCCAATCCTGCGCTCAAGGGCTTGCGCCCCATGTTGCAGGACCTGGACGACGAGCGCTGGATCGACGATGCTGCGCTGGCGCCCGCCGTGCAGGCCATGTTGCGCCATCGCCTGAGTTTCGATGCCCTGGTCCTGCCGCGCCATCTGCCCGCCTTGCAGGCCTTTGCCGAACGCTACCCCGAACTGCCCATCGTGATCGACCACGGCGCCAAGCCGCTGATCGCGCAGGGGTTGCTGCAGCCCTGGGGCAGCGATATCGCGCGGCTGGCAGCCCTGCCGCATGTGCATTGCAAGCTCTCCGGACTGGTCACCGAAGCAGGGGAGGGATGGAATACCGGCCGACTGCGCCCCTACGTCGGGCATTTGCTTGACTGCTTCGGTCCGCAGCGCCTGATCTGGGGCAGCGACTGGCCCGTGATCAAGCTCGCCGCCGATTACGCGGACTGGCTCGCGGCCTGCGAATCACTGCTGGACGGCCTGGGCGAGGCGGACCGGCGCGACATCTTCGGCCTGAATGCCCGGCGTTTCTACCGTATCGAATAAGGAGTATTAGAATGCAGAGAATGGGAATGGTCATCGGCATCGCGCCGGAAAAGATCGCGGAATACAAGGCCCTGCACGCGGCCGTCTGGCCACAGGTGCTGGCCAGGCTAAGCGAAGCGAATGTGCGCAACTACACGATCTTCCTGCGCGAGCCGGAGAACCTGTTGTTCGGCTATTGGGAGTACCATGGCAATGACTACGAGGCGGACATGCAGCTCATCGCCGCCGATCCTGAAACGCGGCGCTGGTGGACTTTCTGCAGCCCGTGCCAGATCCCGCTGGAGAGCCGGGCCGAGGGCGAACACTGGGCGATGATGGAAGCTGTTTTTCATATGGACTGAATTGAGTTGCCATGAAAATTGATCGCGTCGTCGTTGTGGGCGGCGGCACCGCAGGCTGGATGAGCGCACTGGCACTGGTGACTGGCCTGCGTGGGCGGACCGTCGAGTTGATTGAATCTGAGGAAATCGGCATCGTCGGAGTGGGCGAGGCGACCTTCCCGTCGATCCGGGACTACAACCGCATTGTTGGCATCGACGAAGCCGATTTCCTGAGGGCGACGCAAGGTACCTACAAGCTGGGCATCGAATTCCGCGACTGGCGCGAACGGGGCGAGAGCTACTTTCACACCTTCGGCGACTTTGGGCATCTGAGCGGGACGGATTCCCTGTGGGGCCAGTACCGCCGGCTTGGCGATGCTGCGCCCGGCCAGTTCGGCGAGCAATGCCTGCCCACGGTGATGGCCATGCAGCAGCGCTTCTGCGTTCCCGACGCGAGCCAGGCCGAACCCTTCAAGTATGCCTACCACTTCGATGCGGCGCTGTATGCCGATTACCTGCGCAAGCTGGCGCTCTCACGCGGCGCACGCCGCACGGAAGGGCGCGTGGTCGAAGTGCTGCGGCGTGAAGACGGCGGCGTGCGCAGCGTGCGCCTGGCCGACGGCAGGGAAGTTGCGGGCGACCTGTTCATCGACTGCTCCGGCTTCAGCTCGCTGCTGTTGGGGCGCACGCTGGGCGAGCCATTCGTTGATTTCAGCCGCTGGCTGCCGGTGGACCGCGCCTGGGCTTGTCCTTGCGAGCCTGTCGGCGGCGGCCTTTCGCCGTACACGCGCGCGACGGCACTGGAGGGCGGGTGGGCCTGGCGCATCCCCCTGCAGAACCGCACCGGCAATGGCCACGTGTTTGCCAGCCGCTATATCGACGAAGAACGGGCACGCGAGCAGTTGCTGCAGCAGCTCGATGGCAAGCCGCTTGCCGAGCCGCGCCTGCTGCGATTTACCACCGGCCATCGGGCGCGCTTCTGGGTGCACAACGTTGTGGCGCTGGGGCTGGCGTCCGGTTTCCTGGAACCGCTGGAGTCGACCAGCATATTCCTGATCCAGAGCGGTTTGGGCCGGCTGATGGGACTCCTCACCAGCGGTGCGCCGGTCGGCGATGCGGCCATCAAGGGCTTCAACGCAGGCCTCGTGCGCCAGTTCGCACGCATTCGCGACTTCATCGTGTTGCATTATTGCCTCACCGAGCGCCGCGACAGCGCATTGTGGCGCGACATGGCTAATATGGAACTGCCGGAAACGTTGGCTTTCCGGCTGCAGGCCTGGCGCGAGCACGGCGTTTTGCATTTGTACGACGAGGAAGGCTTTGACCAGCACAGCTGGCTCGCCATCTACGCGGGAATGCAGCACTGGCCCCGTTGCAATGATCCAGTGTGGCGGGAGTTATCGGGCGACGATGCCAAAAATGCACTGCACGGGCGCCGCCAGGCGATCGCCGAACTGGTCGCCCGATTGCCTTCACATCATGAATATCTGAAGCGCGTGCTGGCGCGTTGAGGCATTTCGTATAACACCTGATGACACCCGGCGCTTTTCATTTGTGGCCTTGGTGATTTTCACAATTGCTGGCCTGTTCCGGGACCAGCAAAATGTCGTTCCCACACACGCAAAAAAATCATAGTGGGCCGCACAGGAGGGGGACATGTCCGACAAGGCTATACGAAAAATCGTCATCGTCGGTGGCGGCAGCGCCGGCTGGATGACCGCTGCGGGCCTCAGCGCCATGTTGCGCCAGGCTTGCGAAATCGTGCTGGTCGAATCGCCGGAAATCGGCACCGTCGGCGTTGGCGAAGCAACGCTGCCGACGATCCGCTATTTCAACCGGGCGCTCGGTCTGGATGAAACCGAATTTATCAGGAAGACCCAGGCCAGCTACAAGCTGGGCATCGAGTTCAAGGACTGGGGGCAGGTGGGCAAACGCTTCTTCCACGGCTTCGGCAGTTTCGGCCCGCAGATCGAAAACCGCTCGCCGCACCTGCACTGGCTGCGGCTGAAGCGAGAGTTCAAGGACATGCCGTCTTATGAGAACTTCTCGATTGCGACCGTGATGGCGCGGCAGAATCGCTTTACGCCGCCTTCGGCTGACGTGCCGGGCATATCGGATGCTTATTCCTATGCCTACCATTTCGATGCCGGCCTGTATGCCGCTTACCTGCGGGAGGTTGCCACCGGGCGCGGCGTGCAGCGCATAGAGGGCATGATCACGGACGTCGAGCAGCACCCCGAAACGGGGTTCATTACAGCCATCAAGCTGCGCGACGGCCGCCGCATCGATGGCGACCTGTTCGTCGATTGCTCCGGCTTCCGCGGCCTGTTGATCGAGGGCGTCTACAAGGCCGGCTATGACGACTGGAGCGCCATGCTGCCTTGTAACAGCGCGCTGGCGGTGCCGTGCGAGAAGAGCGCCAGCTTCACTCCCTACACTACGTCGACGGCGCGGGATGCCGGATGGACCTGGCGCATTCCGCTGCAGCACCGGACCGGCAATGGCTATGTGTACAGCAAGGAATTCACGTCCGACGACGCGGCCGCGCGCGTGCTGCTCGATGGGCTGGACGGCCAGGCGCTCGGCGAGCCGCGCCAGTTGCGGTTCACGGCGGGCCGCCGCCGCAAGTCCTGGGTCAAGAACTGCGTGGCGATCGGCCTGTCGAGCGGCTTCCTGGAGCCGCTGGAGTCGACCAGCATCAATATGCTCGAGAATGCCGTTGGCTGGCTGATCCAGTTCTTCCCCGATAAGGACTTCACGCCCTCGCTGGCGAATGAATTCAATCGCCTGGTATCGCAGCGCTACGAGTTCGTGCGCGACTTCATCATCCTGCACTACAAGGTCACTGACCGCCGCGATTCGGAGCTCTGGCGCTATTGCGCGAACATGCCGATTCCCGACACCTTGCAGCACCAGATCGAGCTGTTCCGCGAAACCGGGCGCGTGATCCTGTATGACCATGAGGGCTTTTCCGTGTCTTCATACCTGTCGATCCTGATGGGGCTTGGCCTTATCCCCAAGGCCTACGATCCACTCGTCGACCTGATCGACTTTAACCAGCTGCACGCCCATTTCCGCAACGTGCGCGATGCGGTCGCGAAGGTCGCCGGGCGGGCGCCGCTCCATGAAGACTACGTCAGGCGGCATGTGGCGGCAGGCGCCACGGCGCGGGTGGCGTAATTTGCCGGCATTGATAAGGAAGAAAATGACCGTAACTACAAAACGATTTGCCCTGCGGCTCGCCGGAACGGCGTGCAGCCTGTTCATTGCAATGGCGCTGTCGGCGCCCCTGGCCGTTGCCGGGGCGGCGGAAGCACCCGTCAGTCCAACGGCAGGCGAGAGCGGCCAGGCCGGCAGGAACAATTGGTGGCGAGAAGCGCGCTTTGGCATGTTTATCCACTGGGGCTTGTATTCCATCCCCGGCCGCGGCGAATGGGTGCAGTGGGCCGAGCAGATCCCCGTGAAGGAGTACGCCAGGCTTGCCGATCAATTCAATCCGACAAGCTTCGATCCGGCCGCGTGGGCTGACGTGGCCAAGGCCGCCGGCATGAAGTATATGGTGCTAACGTCAAGGCATCACGACGGTTTCGCCCTGTTCGACGACGGCGCCAATCCCTTCACCAGCGTGAACACCGCCGCGCATCGCGATTTCGTGGCCGACTATGTGAAAGCGGTGCGCAAGGCGGGGCTCGGCGTGGGGCTGTACTATTCGCCATTGGACTGGCGCTTCCCCGGCTTCTATTTCCCCGATCTGCAGCGCGACAACGCGGAAGCGATGCGCGAGCAATATCATCGCCAGCTCAAGGCCCTGCTGTCGAATTACGGCAAGATCGACGTGCTGTGGTTTGACGGTGGTGAAGCGGACTGGCTGAACTTCGGCGGCGACTGGCGCGGGACGGAGGCAGGCGTTGGCTGGGCCAGGCGGCCGCATGGCAAGCATTACGACGGCGGTTTCAGCTGGCAGTCCGACAAGGCCTATGCCATGCTGCGCAAATTGCAGCCGGATGTCCTGATCAACGGCCGCGCCGACATGCCGGAAGACTTCCATTCGCGCGAGGGTGACGCGGCGCTCGGTGATTTCGACAACCGCCATCCCTGGGAGCTGTGCACGACCATCGCCGGCGCATGGGGCTACCAGGCGGGCATGATGCCGAAGCCGCTGGATCATTACATCCGTCTGCTGGTGAATGTCGTTGGACGTGACGGCAACCTGCTGCTGAACGTCGGTCCCCGTCCCGATGGCCGTATCGATGAACCGCAAGTCGAGCGCCTGCGCGAAATCGGCAACTGGCTGGGCAAATACGGCCAGAGCATCTATGCGACCCGCGGCGGTCCTTTCCTGCCGGGCGAGTATGGCGTGTCGACCCACCATGGCAAGACGATTTACGTCCACGTGCTGAAATGGCCCGGACAGAAACTTATCCTGCCCGCGATACCCGCGAAGATCGTCCGCGCGACGGCCCTGACCGGCGGCAAGGCGAGCTTTGTGCAGAGCACCAAGGGCATCGAACTGACCGTGCCGGATGCCTCGCGGGATGCGATGGACACGATCATTGCACTGGAACTGGATGCGCCAGCGAGCGCGATCGGTACCGTGGCCGTGGCGAACTGACGGGCATCCGCCGCGTTCCGGACGCATTTATCGTTGCCCAGGGTGGTGAATTTCGCAATTGCTCTGATCGAGAAGGCGTGATCATAATCGCGCTACAAAAAAATCTTATATCGGAGCGATCGATGAAGAAGACCACCCGTGCGCTGTCCTGGGCCGCTTTGCTGCTGGCAGCTTCGTGCGTCGCGCAAGCCGCCCGCGCGGAAGATGCCGGCTCGAAGGCGAACAGGCCGGCTTGCGCGATTACGCCGGCCCCGCGCTCTGTTGAATATCCGTGGATGTCGATTGCGCGCTGGCGCGAGATGTTCGGCGAGCAGGTCGCCCGCGCGCGGCAGGGCGATGTCGATGTGATGTTCCTGGGCGATTCGATCACCGAAATGTGGACGAAGTCCGTCTGGGACGAGAATTTCAGCCGGTTCAAGCCCGCCAACTTCGGCATTGGCGGCGACAACACGGGCAATGTGCTGTGGCGGCTGCAGGATCCGGCCATTGCGAGCCTCAAACCGAAACTGGTGGTCCTGCTGATTGGCGTGAACAACATAAACTTGTGCGGAGAGAAGCCTGAAGAGGTTTTCCTTGGCATCAAGGCCGTGGTGGCGAAACTGCGCGAGCTGTATCCGTCGGCGCGCATCCTGCTCAATGCCGTGCTGCCGGAAGGCGAGCTGCCGGATTCGCCGCGCCGGCGCAGCGTAGTGGAGCTCGACAAGATGGTGGCAACGCTGGGCGATGGTAAAACCGTATTCTTCCGCGACTACGGCCCCCGATTCGTCGGTGCGGACGGCAAGCTCTCAGCCGAGATCCAGCCGGACTTCCTGCACCTGTCGGAGAAGGGCTACCGCATCTGGGCTGCCGCCATGCGCCCGGACATTGAACAGCTTCTGGCAAAAGCCCCCAATCCTGAACAGCCGCGCCGGTCCGTGCCTGGCCCGGTGGCGCCGGGACCGGATGACGTGCGTGCTTTTGCCGCGGCGCCGGCCGGATTTGCCGATGAACGCGCAGGCGTAGCGCATGGACGCGTGGAAGAATTCAGCTATCAATCGGCCGTTACTGGCGGCCCGCGCAAGGCCCAGGTCTACCTGCCGCCGGGCTACTCGCCGGGCAAACGCTATCCCGTGCTTTATCTGCTGCACGGCATCGGCGGCAACCAGGACGAGTGGCGCGGATATGTGCGCGCCGCAACGATCCTCGACAATCTGAACGCGGATGGGAAGGTCGTGCCGGCCATTGTGGTGATGCCGAATGGGCGCGCGTTGCCGGACGACCGTCCGCCGCCATCCGACCGCATGTTCAGCCCGGAGCACGTGGCCGGCTTCGCGCAGTTCGAGCAGGACTTGCTGTCGTCGCTGATTCCCGCCATCGACCGGCATTATCCGACTTTGGCAAACCGCAGCCAGCGCGCCATTGCAGGCCTTTCGATGGGCGGCGGGCAGGCGCTGAATTTCGGTCTGGGCCACACCGATACCTTTGCCTGGGTCGCCGGTTTCTCGTCGGCGCCCAACACCCAGGCTGCCGATGCCCTGCTGCGCGGCCGCGATGGCGCCCAGCTTGGCTTTAAGCTGCTCTACCTCTCATGCGGCAACAAGGATGGCCTGTTCGGCATTTCCCAGTCTTTCCACCGCTATCTGAAGGACCATGGCATCGCGCACGTTTGGAACGTGGACGAATACGGGCATGACCGCGAGAGCTGGGCCGATAACCTTTACCATTTCTCGCAACTTCTTTTCCGTTGAGCCGATGCGCACGATTTTATTTCTGGGAGCGATCCTTTCAGCAGGTGCTTCCGCCGCCAGTACCTGCGACGCCAATGCCCTGGGCACGGCGCGCACGCTGGTGCTGAAGCGCGAATACGGCGCCTGGGGCAAAGCCCAGCACGAAGCGCTGCCGCTGCAGAAAGGCGAAGTCGTCCTAACCTTTGATGACGGTCCTCGCCCCGAATCGACGCCGCTTGTGCTGAAGGCGCTGGCAGACCAGTGCGTCAAGGCGACTTTCTTCATGATCGGGCGCAATGTTGAGCAATCGCCCGAGCTGGCGCGCCAGGTGGCCAGGGAAGGGCATTCGACCGCCTCTCACAGCTACGCCCACGCAAGCCTGGGCAGGCTGGCGCCGGCAGATCAGCTGGAGGATCTGCGGCTGGCAAACGCCAGTTATCGGGTGGCCTTCGGCGTGCAGCCGCCTGCCTACCGCTTCCCTTATCTCGATGAGACGCCGGACATGATGGCGGCGCTCAAGTCACAGAATATCGCCGTGTTCTCGGTCGATATGGGCGTCGACGATTGGCAGGACAACGATACGACGGGCATTCTCGCCGCACGCCTGGCCGAGCGGCTGAAGACCTCCGGCGGCGGCATCGTCCTGATGCACGACGCGCACCAGGCGACGGCGAACGCAATGCCCATTCTGCTGAAGGTCCTGCAGGCCGGCGGCTTCCGCGTCGTGCATATCGACTGGGAAAAATAAGCTTGCCGGCGTGCTGCGTCCTAGCGCAGCTTCCACAGGTCCACGGGTCCCGTGCCGTAGTGGAAGTCGCTGAATACAGCGCTTGCTCCCTTGCCTTCCGGCGACTGGACGGCGAAGCCCGCCTGGAAGCCGTCCGGCGCATCAAGGTTGAACTTGCGGATGATGGTCCAGTTGCGGCCGTCCGGCGAGGCATAAAAGAACAGGCCGCGCTGCTGCCTGGCGATTTTCAGGTAGGTGGAAGTAGCGCTGACCGGGTAGGCGGTCGCATCGTCTGAAACGCCGCGCGTGATCACGGACACGATCGCCAGGCCGCCGCCTTCCTGGGCTTCGAGGCACAGCTTCGCCCAATGCGTTGGCGTGCCGTAGAGGGCAAGGCAGCCAGCATCGTAGAGCGCGTTCGCTGCCAGGTCGATTCGCGTGCTGAAGCTGAAATTATCGCCAGCCTTGAACAGCAGGCGGGGCGCGGAGTCGGGACGATAATCGCCTTCGCCGGGCCACACGAACCAGTCGGTCTTCGGGCCCGCGGTAAGCCTGAACTGGCCGGCGCCGTCGGACCACCAGTTGGCGGTTGCATTCTGCCATACCAGCGTTCCCGGTAGGCCGGCCAGCGCCGGCAACGCCGGCCCGGCGGTGGCGCGCCGTGCAGGTCAGAAGTGCTGCCATCAGGACGGTCCTGCGCATCATTTTGGCGCTTTGGCAGCGCCATCCTCTTCGATGATCGCCAGGTCCCACGGCGCCAGCGTCAGGCTGTCATCCGTGCGCAGGCGGCGGCTGGAGAGGAGTTCCGTGCCCGGCTTGTGGCGATAATTGAAGCTGACCGGTGCGCCGGAATAATTGAAGTAATAGCGTACAGTGCGGCCGAAGCTGTTGGTGCCCGTGCGCGCCTGAATGCTGGGCGGCAAATCCTGGTCCGGCCCCGTCAAGCCTTGCTCGCGCAGGAAGGATTGCAGCACTGCCTTCTGCAGATTGTCCGACAGGTAGGTGCCCTCGTAGAGCACCTTCCCCGCGCCGAAGTCGTTGCTGGTTATCGCGGGCCAGCGGCCGAAGAAGGGGTGATCGTAATAAGCCAGGGCCTTGGCTTTGTCCAGTTGCAGGAACTCGGCCCAGTACTGCACCTTGTAGCTGTCGCCCGTGTGGTATGGATCGTCTTTCAGGCTTAGAGGCTGGGCCAGGTTGGAGAATTCCTGGTAGTGGAAGCCGAGCGCTTCGCGCAGCGGTCCCGGCGCCATCGTCCAGCGCACGGCAGTGTTCTCGTTCGCAAAGCCGCTCTTGAAAGTCATGACGACACGCCCGCCTTTGCGGATATATTCCTTGATGCGCGCCAGCAGCGCATCATCGGCCACATACAGCATCGGCACGATCAGCACCTTATACGCCGAGAAGTCCTGCGTTTCAGGGAAGACGAAGTCGGTGCCCACGTTCAGGTCGTACAGCGCGCGGTGGATCTGGCGCACCAGCGACGAGTAGTCGGCCTTGGCGCCCGTGCCGGACCACTGCGAGTCCTTCGCGAACGGCATATCCTTGATGGCGTTGAGCGAGTCGCGGCTCCACAGGATCGCAACGTCGTT
>DASWYX010000332.1:0-1649 GCA_036404755.1 Pseudoduganella sp. | reverse complement strand
GCGGATGTTGACCACGGCCGGACCGACGCGGTCGATCAGGTCGGTGAAATCGGGCAGGCCGGCCACGGCGGCGGCAGGGGCGGCGTGGACAGGGGCCAGGCCGGCGATGGCAGGCAGGCCGAGGGTGGCTGCACTGAGCAGCAGTGCCGGCAGTACTTTAGCTCCAGCAGAGAACATGTTCGTCATGGTTGCTTTAGTAAAAGTGAATGAATAGGCGCAATAGTAGACCACTATAACGCCTTGCAAAAGGGGGGAATTTGTGACGATATGTTGCGCTCGTCATCACACTTTTCAAGGCACGGTTTCGGCCGAGGGCACGCTTTCCGCATCCAGCCGCGCGGCCAGGCGTTCCGCAAAGCCGGGTGGTAGGGCGCCCTCTTCCCCCCGCAGCGCTTCGCCGATAGCTTGCCATGCGCGCCAGCTGGCCTGGGCGTCCGCACTGGCCAGCGCCGCCAGCGCCAGTTCAGCATCGTCCTGCGGCAATTCGCCATCCATCAGGGCTGATAATTTTTCCATGTCGCCTTCCATTGCTTGAGTGTTGGCGGGTTACCAGCGCTTGTCAACCGGCAAATCCAGCAGCGGACGCAGCTTGCGGGCGATCGCTTCCCGCGCCCGGAAAATCCGGCTGCGCACCGTGCCGATCGGGCAGCCCATGATTTGCGAAATCTCCTCATAGCTCAGGCCTTCGATCTCGCGCAGCGCGATGGCGGTGCGCAGGTCGATCGGCAAGGCATCCATGGCCGCGTTCACCGTCTGGGCGATCTGCTTGCTCGCCAGCATGGACTCGGGCGTCGTGATGTCACGCAGGCGCTCGTCTTCCGCGCCATCCGGACGGGCCAGCGAAGGCTCCACCGGGCCGCCGTTCGTGCTCCGCTTACGCGTCAGCAAGGCATTCCTGGCGGTGTTGATGCCGATCCGGTACAGCCAGGTGTAGAAGGCGGCATCGCCGCGGAAGTGGCGCAGCGCGCGGTAAGCCTTGATGAAGGTTTCCTGCACCACGTCCTCCGCTTCGGCAGGGTCATTCAGCAGGCGCGCGAGCAGCCGCATCAGCCGGCGCTGATACTTTGCAACGAGCAGGTCGAACGCGGCCCGCTCGCCTGACCGGGCCCGCTCCACCAGCAACTGATCGCCTTCGCGGTCTGTCGTCACACTCGGTCCTTTTCTTGGATGGACCACGGCAAAATTGGTTCACGCTTTTTCCGCCAGCGCCTGCACGGCGATGGCCAGGCGGCGGCGCGCATCGGGCGGGGCGCTGTCCGGCAGCACGGCGAGCCAGCGGCGGCGGCCGCCCTGCTCCAGCCGCAGCAGCATCAGGCCGGGCCATACGGTGCAGCCGGGCAGCAGGATCGCAGCCCCTGACTGCTGGTATACCGTCAGGCGGATCTGCCCGCGTCCAGATACATCAATGCGACAGGGATTGACATCGCGCCGCCACACAAACCCGGCCACGCCAGCCAGGACCAGAGCCGGCTCCCGCCACAGCCCGACGGCCAGCAGGGACGCACACAGCCCTGCCCGCAGCAGGTACAGGCACAGCGATGGCCGCACGACGACGGATGCCGCGATCGACATGGCGCACGATGAATCGGAAAGGGGAAACAAAAACGCCGGCGAACGCCGGCGTTTTAGCGCTCACTCCGGCTGTGACC
>DASWYX010000331.1:0-5215 GCA_036404755.1 Pseudoduganella sp. | reverse complement strand
CAGGATGGCGCGCAACTGGGTCAGGAAGATCTGCGGTTCGGCCAGGCAGAAGCGGATGGCGCGCAGGCCCAGGGCCGGATTCATGGCCGTGTGCTCGACCTGGTCGAGCGGCTTGTCGGCGCCGATGTCCAGCGTGCGGATCGTGACGTGGCGGCCCTTCATGGCTGCCACCGCCATCCGGTATTGCTCGTACTGCTCATCCTCGGAAGGCATGTTGCCGTCGCGGCCCATGAACAGGAATTCGGAACGGAACAGGCCCACGCCATTGGCGCCCGCTTCCAGCGCGGGTCCGCAATCGTCCGGCAGCTCGATATTGGCCAGCAGCGTGATCGAGGTGCCGTCCTTCGTGATGGCGGGCGTCTTTTTCAGCTTGCCCAGCTTCTTGCGGGCGCGCATCGCGGCCATCTGCCGCTCGCGGTACTGCTCCAGCACCTGGGCCGACGGCGTGACGATGACCACGCCCGCATCGCCGTCGATGATGACCCAGTCATCCTGCTCGTTCAGCTGCGAAGCCTGGGACATGCCCACGGCCGCCGGAATATCCAGCGAGCGCGCCACGATGGCGGTATGCGAGTTCTGGCCGCCGACGTCGGTCACGAAGCCGATGAAGGAGCGGTCGCGGAACTTCAGCATGTCGGCCGGCGAGATATCGTGGGCCACCACGATCATCTGGGCCAGGAATTCGTCGCCTTCGAGCTCGGCCTGCTTGGGCAGCAGGGGCTCGGTGCCCATCAGCACCTTCAGCACGCGCTCGGCGACCTGCTGGATGTCGGCCTTGCGCTCGCGCAGGTAGGGGTCTTCGATTTCGTCGAACTGGGCGGACAGCTCGTCGATCTGGGTCAGCAGCGCCCACTCGGCGTTGTAGTGGCGCGTGCGGATGATATCCAGCGGCGCCTCCGAAATCATGGGGTCCGACAGGATCAGGGCGTGCACGTCGATGAAGGCGCCCAGCTCGGTGGGCGCATCCTTCGGCAATTCGTTCCACAGCGTTTGCAGCTCGCGGTGCACGGCGCCCAGCGCCTGCTGCAGGCGCTGCACTTCCGCTTCCACGCGCTCCTCGGCAATCAGGTAGTGCTTTACGTCCAGCGCCGCCGGCGTCAGGATGTGGGCGCGGCCGATTGCGATGCCGCGTGAAACGGGGATGCCGTGAAGGGAGAAGGAGGCCATCGGAGTGCCGTCCCGCATTACTCGCCTTCGCCGAATTTATCGTTGACGAGGGCGGTCAGGGCGTTGATGCATTCCTGTTCATCCGCGCCGTCCGCCTCGAGCAGCACCTTGGCGCCCTTGCCTGCGGCCAGCATCATCACGCCCATGATGGATTTGGCGTTGATGCGGCGTCCGTTGCGGGTAAGCCAGACATCGCTCTGGAACTTGGCGGCCAGCTGGGTGAATTTGGCGGAAGCACGGGCGTGCAGTCCAAGCTTGTTGATAATCTCGAGTTCTTGCTGAATCATTGTTTTAGTTTTATCTCAATCAGGACGTATATCCGGTCAGGTGACCCGGATACGGTTATCGACCCGCACGGCGCCGCTTTGCGCGCCGGCCAGGGCCATTTCAACAACGACATCCAGCGTATCGGTCCGGTAGGTGATCGCGCGCAGCAGCATCGGCAAGCTGATGCCGGCAATCACTTCCACCTGGCCCGCATCGGCCAGCCTGTTACAGCAATTGGCGGGAGTGCCGCCCTTCACGTCCGTGATGACCAGCACGCCCGATCCATCATTCAGGCGCCTGATCGCTTCACCGGCCAATTTCTGCACTTCATTCAGATCCTGGTCAGCCACCACATCAATTGCTTCCAGCTTTTCCACCGGACCGCGGAACACGTGGGCCACCGCCGCCAGAAAAGCCTGCCCCAGGGGGGCATGGGTCATAAGCAAAATTCCTACCATGGTTTTCCTTGTTATCCCGCCGCCTGCACCTGCGCTTCCACCGCGTCGATGAACATGGACGCAACCTGGAAGCCGGTTTGCTGGGTGATCTCCTGGAAACACGTCGGGCTGGTGACGTTCACCTCGGTGAGGTAATCGCCGATCACATCTAATCCTACCAGCAACAAACCGCGGGAAGCCACTTCAGGGCCAATTGACTCGGCAATTTCGCGGTCGCGCTCCGACAGCGGCTGGGCCACGCCCGTGCCGCCCGCCGCCAGGTTGCCGCGCACTTCGCCGGCCTGGGGGATGCGCGCCAGCGAGTACGGCACCGGTTTGCCGCCGATCAGCAGGATGCGCTTGTCACCCTTGACGATCTCGGGAATGTAGCGCTGCACCATAATGGTGCGCGCACCATGCAGGGTCAGCGTTTCGATGATGGAACCGAGGTTCAGGCCGTCCGAGCGGACGCGGAAGATGCCGGCGCCGCCCATGCCGTCCAGCGGCTTCAGGATGATGTCGTTGTGCTCGGCCTGGAATTCGCGGATGCGTGTTTCGTCCGAGGTCACCAGCGTCGGCGCGGTGAACTGGCTGAACTGTGCGATGGCCAGCTTTTCATTGTGGTCGCGGATGGCCGAGGGCTTGTTGATGACCTTGGCGCCCTGCTTCTCGGCCAGCTCCAGCAGGTAGGTGCCGTAGACATACTCCATGTCGAAGGGCGGGTCCTTACGCTGGATCACGGCGTCGAACAGGCCGAGATTCATGTCCTCGGAGGGCGCCGCGTTGTACCAGTGCTCCTGGCCGCCACCCGTCAGCTCCAGGCGCGACACATGGGCCGTCACCACGCCCTCTTTCAGCGCCATGTGACGCTGCTGGAAGGCATACACCTCGTGGCCGCGGCGGTTGGCCTCGACCATCATGGCATAGGTGGAATCCTTGTAGATCTTGTACGTTGAGAGCGGGTCGGCGAGAAACGCGATTTTCATGGGCACTTCCGTGTTGGTTAATGGCCAATTGTATCCTCGAACCCGAAAACCTGGGTCAGACCCTGATAGGCAGCCGCCGCGGGGCGGGGTCTGACGGGGACGCCGAGTCCCTTGGGTCTGACCCGGAAGTTAGGTTTTCAATACACTTCCGGATTCGGATCCGTCCGCTCCATCTCCAGCGACGCCGCCAGCAGCCCGAGCCGGGCCACCACGCCATACACATAGAAACGGTTCGGCGCCGCCGTGCCCGGCTTGGCCTTCACATCCGGCACCGCATGCTGCTGGGCAAACGCCAGCGGCACATATTCCTGGCCCGGTGCGTTCAGGTTCTGGTCCACGCCCCGCTCCGAGTGGACGCGGTAGAAGCCGCCCACCACATAGCGGTCGATCATATACACCACCGGCTCGGCCACCGCTTCCTTGATGTGCTCAAAGGTCGGCACGCCCTCCTGGATATTCAGGTCGGTGACCGCCTTGCCATCCTTGATCACGTACATCTTCTCGCGCTGGGCCGGCGACAGGTCGTTCAGTTCGGACGCATCGCGGATGCTGATGATGCCCTTGCCGTAGGTGCCGGCGTCCGGCTTGATGATGACGAAGGGCTTTTCCTTGATGCCGTATTCCTTGTACTTCTTGCGGATCTTGGCCAGCACCGCGTCCACATTGGAGGCCAGGCATTCCTGGCCCTCGCCTGTCGCCAGGTCCACCTGGCCGCACTTGGCGTGGAAAGGATTGACCATCCACGGGTCAACGCCGATCAGCTTGCCGAACTTCTTGGCAACCTCGTCGTAAGCCGTGAAGTGGTTGGACTTGCGGCGCAGCGCCCAGCCGGCGTGCAGCGGCGGCAGCAGGCTCTGCTCGTGGATATTCTCCAGGATCGAAGGTATGCCGGCCGACAGGTCATTGTTCAGCAGGATGGTGCAGGGATCGAAATCCTTCAGGCCCAGGCGGCGGCCGTTGGGCGAGCGCACCAGCGGTTCGACCACCAGCATATTGCCGTCCGGCAGGGCCAGCGGGGTCGGCTGGGTGATGTTCGGGTCCAGCGTGCCGAAGCGCACGTGCAGGCCGGTCTGGCGGAAGATCTGCATCAGGCGCGCCACGTTTTCCAGGTAGGTCGGGTGGCGCGGCACCACTTCGGGAATCACCAGCAGGTTGCGCGCATCGGGACAATATTTGTCGATCGCCGCCATTGCCGCCTGCACCGTCAGCGGCAGCATTTCCGTCGCCAGGTGATTGAAGCCGCCCGGGAAAAGATTGGTATCCACCGGCGCCAGCTTGTAGCCGGCGTTGCGCAGGTCCACCGAGGCGTAGAACGGCGGCGTGTGCTCCTGCCACTCCAGACGGAACCAGCGCTCGATGGCCGGCGTGGCGGCGATGATTTTCTCTTCGAGGTCGAGCAGCGGTCCGGTCAGGGCCGTCACGAGGTGGGGAACCATGTTACTTCCTTGTTAATAGGGACGGGCGAACTCACCAGATTGGGGCAGATCCGGCAAATTAAAAGTCCGCAAAGCAAAAAAAAACGCCTCCGGATGGAGGCGTTTTCGGCCAGCTTCGGCTGGATCAGGCGTGATATGCCTGCTCGCCGTGGCTGGTGATGTCCAGGCCTTCGCGTTCTTCCTCTTCCGACACGCGCAGGCCGATGACGATGTCTACCAGCTTGTACGCGATGACGGAAACGATGCCGGACCACAGGATGGTGATGCCGACGGCGGTTGCCTGGATCATGACCTGGCCGCTGATGGAATAGTCAGCCGATGCCTTGTTGGCAACATAATCGAAGATGCCCTGGCCGCCCAGCGACGGTGCAGCGAACACACCGGTCAGGATGGCGCCCAGGATACCGCCCACGCCGTGCACGCCGAATACGTCCAGCGAGTCGTCGGCGCCGATCATGCGCTTCAGGCCATTCACGCCCCACAGGCAGATGATACCAGCCAGCAGGCCGATGACCAATGCGCCCATCGGACCGACGAAGCCGCAGGCCGGGGTGATCGCCACCAGGCCGGCCACGGCGCCGGAAGCACCACCCAGCATCGAAGGCTTGCCTTTGATGATCCACTCGCCGAATACCCACGACAAGGTGGCGCAGGCGGTTGCCAGCAGGGTGTTGATGAAGGCCAGGGCGGCGATGTCGCCCGCTTCCAGCGCGGAACCGGCGTTGAAGCCGAACCAGCCCACCCACAGCAGCGATGCGCCGATCATGGTCATGGTCAGCGAGTGCGGAGCCATGGAATCGCGGCCGTAGCCAACGCGCTTGCCGATCATGATGGCGCCAATCAGGCCAGCCACGGCGGCATTGATGTGCACCACGGTGCCGCCGGCGAAGTCCAGCGCGCCCTTCTGGAAGACGAAGCCGGC